>JAILFQ010000215.1 GCA_024697505.1 Lachnospiraceae bacterium | reverse complement strand
GCAAATGTTGCAACGGGTGTAAGCCTGAGTCGAGAACTTGGGCTTGCGCTGCTGTTTGATTTTCATTGATGTCTTTGCCATCAGAATTTACCTCCTTATTACTTAGCGAAAGGCATGTTGAACAGAGTCAACAATTCACGTGCCTCTTCGTCTGTCTTAGCAGTTGTTACGAAAATGATATCCATACCTCTGGTCTTGTCGATTTTATCGAACTCGATTTCAGGGAAGATAAACTGCTCTTTAATACCAAGTGCATAGTTTCCTCTGCCGTCGAAAGCGTTAGGATTAACACCTCTAAAGTCACGTACACGAGGCAATGCAAGGTTTACAAGACGATCAAGGAACTCATACATCTTTTCGCCACGCAGAGTTGTCTTACATCCGATAGGCATACCCTCACGAATTTTGAAGTTTGCAACGGAATTCTTAGCTCTGGTAAGAACAGCCTTCTGACCGGTAATAGTCTCCATATCAGCTACAGCGTTCTCAAGAAGCTTTGCGTTATCCTTTGCTTCGCCAACACCCATATTGATAACGATTTTATCAAGCTTAGGTACTTCCATGACGTTTTTATAACCAAACTTTTTGGTCATTGCTGCAACGATTTCATCGTTGTACAAAGTTTTAAGTCTGCTCATGTAATTCTCCTCCTTCCTATTGATTAGTCAATCACTTCGCCAGTTGCTTTCGCGAAACGAACTTTCTTGTCGTTCTCAACCTTGAATCCGACTCTTGTTGTCTTTCCTTTGAAAACAAGCATAACGTTAGAAATATCAATAGGAGCTTCCTTCTGAACAATACCACCGTTAGGGTTAGCAGCAGAAGGTTTTGTGTGTTTGGTAATCATGTTGACACCTTCAACAACAACTTTGCTGTTTTTAGCATCTACAGAGATAACCTTGCCTTCTTTATTCTTATCTTTGCCGGCAATCACCTTAACAGTGTCACCTTTTTTAATCTTTAACATTGACATTGTGTGGCACCTCCTTATAATACTTCAGGAGCCAAAGAAACAATCTTCATAAACTGTTTCTCACGAAGCTCTCTTGCTACCGGTCCAAAAATACGAGTTCCTCTGGGGGTCTTGTCATCTTTGATAATAACAGCAGCATTTTCATCAAATTTGATGTAAGAACCATCTTTACGACGTGCACCTTTTACAGAACGAACAACGACTGCCTTAACAACGTCACCCTTCTTTACAACCCCGCCGGGTGTTGCATCTTTGACGGAAGCAACAATCACGTCGCCGATCTGTGCATATCTTCTTGTAGAGCCGCCCATAACGCGGATGCAAAGCAATTCTTTAGCACCGGTGTTATCAGCAACTTTTAATCTACTCTCTTGCTGAATCATGATTTTCCTCCTTTGCCGTATCTACGACATATACGAAATTTTCTACGGATAAACTTATTTAGCTCTCTCAACGATTTCTACAAGTCTCCATCTCTTATCCTTAGAGAGAGGTCTTGTTTCCATAACTTTAACGGTATCACCAATGTTGCATTCGTTATTCTCATCATGAGCTTTCAGCTTGTAAGTTCTCTTTACGACCTTTTTGTAAAGAGGATGCTTAACGTGCTCTTCGATAGCTACAACAACAGTTTTATCCATCTTATTGCTGGTTACCTTACCAGTACGTGTTTTTCTTAAATTTCTTTCCACGATAGATCTCCTTTCTTCGCTCCACAGACGATTAAGCTCTAGCCTTCTCAGTGATTACAGTCTGAATACGTGCAATGTTTCTTCTAACTTCCTTGATTCTTGCAGTATTATCTAACTGATTGGTAGCGTTCTGGAATCTCAAATTGAAAAGTTCTTTTTTAGCAGCTACCAGCTCCTGTGCCAACTCTGCTTCGGATTTGGTCTTCAATTCTTCTACAAATTTATTGGATTTCATTATGATACACCGCCTTCCAAATCTGCCTTAGAAACAATTTTACATTTACAGGGAAGCTTATGCATAGCCAGACGCAAAGCTTCACGAGCCTGCTCCTCAGAAACACCAGCGATTTCAAACATCACACGGCCGGGTTTCACAACTGCTACCCAATATTCCAAAGTACCCTTACCAGAACCCATACGAGTTTCAGCAGGTTTTGCTGTTACGGGCTTATCAGGGAAAATCTTAAGCCAAACCTTACCGGTACGTTTTGTGTAACGGGTAAGTGCAATACGTGCCGCTTCAATCTGGTTGGATTTAATCCAACAAGGTTCAGTAGCTACCAGACCAAATTCACCATAAGTCAATGTGTTACCTCTCATTGCCTTACCGGTCATGGAACCACGGAACTGTTTACGACGCTTAACTCTTTTAGGCATTAACATTATTTATCGCTCCCTTCCGTCTGATTTCCTTTTGTAGGAAGTATCTCGCCTTTGTAAATCCAAACTTTAACTCCAACTTTACCATAAGTGGTGTTTGCCTCAGCAAAACCATAATCAATATCTGCTCTCAATGTCTGAAGAGGAATAGTACCTTCGCTGTAGAACTCTGTACGAGCCATATCAGCACCGCCAAGACGTCCGGAGCAGCTGGTCTTAATACCAAGAGCGCCAGCCTTCATGGTTCTTCCCATGCAAGACTTCATAGCACGTCTGAAAGATACACGATTCTCAAGCTGAAGAGCAATGTTCTCAGCAACAAGCTGTGCGTCTCTGTCAGGTCTCTTAATCTCTTTGATATCAACCAAAACTTTCTTATCAGTAAGCTTAGAAAGCTCCTGCTTAGTAACCTCGATTTCAGCACCACCCTTACCGATTACAACACCGGGCTTAGCAGTGTAGATGATTACTTTTACTCTGTCAGATGCTCTTTCGATTTCAATCTTAGCAACACCTGCACTGTATAATTTCTTTTTCAGATATTTTCTGATGTTGTAGTCCTCTACAAGGTAATCAGAGAACTCTGCATCAGCATACCATTTGGAATCCCAATCTTTAATAACACCGACTCTCAGGCCGTGAGGATTAACTTTCTGTCCCATTTATTTGTTTGCTCCTTTCCCTTACTTTCTCTCATCCAGCACGATGGTAATGTGGCTCATTCTCTTCTCGATTCTGTAAGCTCTACCCTGTGCTCTGGGTCTTACTCTCTTCATTGTAGGTCCCTTGTTTGCATAGCATTCAGCAACATAAAGGTTCTCAGTATTCATGCCGTTGTTATTCTCAGCATTTGCAATTGCGGATTCAAGAAGCTTCTTGATAAGGCTGGAAGCATATCTGGGATTGTACTCCAGTATACCAAGTGCAGTCTGCACATCCTTACCTCTGATAGCATCCAATACGAAGCAAGCCTTCTGAACGGATACTCTTGCGTAAGATAACTTTGCAGAAGGTCTTGTATCTCTCTGCTCGTTTCTCTCTCTCTTAATTTGGGATCTATGTCCTTTAGCCATAGATTTTGTCCTCCTTTCAATCTAAACGCATCTGCTACATCTTTTGCATACAGACGCTGGGCATTTTGCCCGGGAGGAATATCATTTTGATACCCCTCCTGCGGTCCCCTATCCGGATGACCGTGCGTTTTTGTTACCGGTATCTAAAATTATCTAACCTTAGATTTCTTCTCGTCTTTTCCGTGTCCTCTGTAGGTTCTGGTTGCAACGAACTCACCAAGCTTATGTCCAACCATATCCTCAGTTACATATACAGGCACATGCTTTCTACCGTCATGTACAGCGATTGTATGTCCTACAAAAGAAGGGAAAATTGTGGAACGACGGGACCAGGTCTTAATAACCTGCTTCTGTCCTGCTGCATTTAATGCATCCACTTTCTTTAACAGACTGGAGTCTGCAAAAGGTCCTTTTTTCAGTGATCTAGCCATTGTCTTTCCTCCTCAATTATTTGATTGCTTTACCGTCGCGTCTTCTTACAATCAGCTTGTTGGAAGCCTTTTTCTTCTTACGGGTCTTAAGACCAAGAGCAGGCTTGCCCCAAGGAGTGCTTGGGCCGGGACGACCGATACCGGTCTTACCCTCACCACCACCATGAGGATGGTCGTTGGGGTTCATTACAGAACCACGAACGGTAGGACGGATACCCATATGACGCTTACGACCAGCTTTACCGATTTTTACAAGGTTGTGATCAACATTACCAACCACACCAACTGTAGCACGGCAAACAAGAGGAACCATTCTCATCTCTCCGGAAGGAAGACGAAGGGTTGCATATTTACCCTCTTTAGCCATCAACTGTGCGCTGTTTCCGGCAGAACGAACCATCTGTCCGCCCTTTCCGGGATATAATTCAATGTTGTGTACCTGGGTACCAACAGGAATCTCAGATAAAGGTAAGCAGTTACCTACTCTAACCTCTGCCTCAGGTCCGTTCATGACTTTCATGCCATCAGTCAAACCTTCAGGAGCGATAATGTAGGCCTTTGTACCGTCTGCATAGCAGATCAGCGCAATATTAGCTGTTCTGTTAGGATCGTACTCGATACCGATTACAGTTGCAGGAATTCCATCTTTATTTCTCTTGAAATCGATGATTCTGTACTGTGTTCTGTATCCGCCGCCACGATGTCTAACTGTAATCTTACCCTGGTTGTTACGACCGGAATTCTTCTTCAAAGAAAAAGTAAGGCTCTTCTCAGGTGTTTTCTTTGTAATCTCAGAGAAGTCAGAGCCAGTCATATTTCTTCTGGAAGGTGTATAGGGATTATATGTCTTGATTCCCATTTTCTTATCTCCTTTTCTTCTTGATTCTTTGCGCGGTCATCTTTCATGCCGCATACATTAATCTAAAACGTGCTCGAAATCTTTCGAATTACAGTCCTGCGAAGATTTCAATTTCTTTGCTGTCATCGGTCAATTTAACGATTGCTTTCTTTGTCTTAGCAGTCTTGCCGGTAACCATTCCACGTCTCTTATTCTTACCATCCATATTGATGGTGTTTACGCTCTTAACCTTGGTTCCTTCAAACATCTTCTCAACAGCCTCTTTGATCTGAGCCTTGTTAGCTTCTGTATGAACCAGGAAAGTATATTTCTTCTCGCCCATGCCGGCCATACTCTTCTCAGTGATAACCGGTTTGAGGATTACGTCATAGTATTTTAAATCTGCCATTATGCGTACACCTCCTCAATTTTTGCAACAGCATCCTTTGTGAGAACTACTGTCTTAGCTTTCATAATATCGTATACGTTGATGGTATTTACCAGAGTGGTATCTACATCTGCAACGTTTCTACCGGAAAGAACAACATTTGCATCGTTCTCAGCGATTACAACAAGTCCCTTTTCAACCTTGAGGTTATTCATAACGTTTGTAAAGTTCTTTGTCTTAATCTCATCAAACTTAAGCTCATCCACAACGATCAGGCTGTTGCCCTGAACCTTGCTTGTAAGAGCGGACTTCAGAGCTGCTCTCTTCTCTTTCTTATTGAGTTTGAAGGAGTAGTCTCTGGGAGTGGGAGCGAATACTACGCCGCCGCCGGTCCACTGAGGAGCTCTTGTTGAACCCTGTCTTGCATGACCGGTACCCTTCTGTCTCCAAGGTTTTCTTCCGCCTCCGGCTACCTCAGAACGAGTCTTTGCTTTCTGAGTTCCCTGACGATTATTTGCAAGCTGCTGTACAACTGCCATGTGTACCAAGTGCTCATTAACTTCTACACCGAATACCGCATCGTTTAATTCGATTGTACCAACTTCTTTGCCTTCCATATTATAAACAGATACGTTTGCCATCTGATTGGTCCTCCTTTCGTCCTAAACTATGCTTCAACCTTAACGGTCTCTTTGATGGTCACTAATGCTTTCTTAGATCCGGGTACTGCACCCTTTACAAGAAGCAGATTCTTATCAGCGTCAACTCTGACAACTTCAAGATTCTGAACAGTTACTTTTACGCAACCCATATGTCCGGGCATTCCTTTTCCTTTGAATACACGGCTAGGTGAGGAACATGCACCGTTAGAACCCTGATGACGATGGAACTTGGAACCGTGTTTCATAGGTCCTCTGTGCTGTCCATGTCTCTTGATAGCGCCCTGGAAGCCTTTTCCTTTAGAGATTGCGGAAGCGTCAATCTTATCGCCTGCAGCGAAGATGTCTGCCTTAATCTCTGAAGGAAAAGGCTTCCAGGGCGCTATCAAGAGACATGGACAGCACAGAGGACCTATGAAACACGGTTCCAAGTTCCATCGTCATCAGGGTTC
>JAILFQ010000028.1 GCA_024697505.1 Lachnospiraceae bacterium | reverse complement strand
ACAATATTTTCTCTTCTGATGTAGTCTTCAAGGAATTTCTTAATATTCTGTACTTTATACATCCTTGAGTTTCCGACTTTTAACGAAACATAGGCCTTACCTGTATCATTTCTCAAAAGATCGGGAAGAGAGATCAAAGGTTCAATTCTAAAAACATCTCCCGTCATGGACATGTTTTCCTGATTATCGAAATATTCAAGTACCTGGTACGCCCTTTTTTCTTCACTGTTTTTTGGCAATATCCCCTGCATGCGCTCCTGACGTTTTAAAAGCATTAAAAGAGCTGCAACAACATGTTTACATGCACCTTTTTCTTTAGTGGCTGAAGGACAATTACAGGAATAGTCAAAAGAATCGTCATCATGTTCATCTACATTAACCGTATAGTTATAACTTCCTTTTACGGTAATTTTGTATCTTTTACTTAGCTTTGAATAAGAAGCATTTACTATTCTTCCGCTTTGATAATACTGCATTCCACGCATAAAAACTTTATCATCAGTGGCAAGATTACGAATCATACTCTTAGTAAGCTGCATTATAAAACCTCCACAAAAGGATATCCGATCGATTATGATCAAATATCAAGTTTGAGTTGAAGCTCATCTTCAACTTCAATCTTAAAGTCTTCAATCTTTTCCGGTTTAACTACCGGAAGATCTTCAAGAGAAACAAGGCCAAAACTTCTTAAGAATTCTTCGGTCGTGCCAAAAAGAATTGGTTTTCCCGGAGCATTAAGTCTGCCAAGTTCAGTAATAAGTTTGTATTCTAAAAGCTTATTAACAGCATGCTCACAACTGACACCACGAATTGCTTCTATTTCGGATCTGGTAACAGGCTGCTTATAAGCAACTATTGACAAAGTTTCAAGAACAGAGTCGCTTAATACATGCTTTTTTGGAACATGCGCTATCTTAATGATCGCTTCATACATGCTCGCTTTAGTACAAAGCTGGAAGGAATCGTTTATTTCTATCATTTGAATGCCTCTGTCCTCGGAATCATAACGATCTGCCATATTTCTTGCTATCCGTCTTATGGTATCAACATCATGTCCGAGAGCCGCGGCAAGTCTGTCAGACTCAACTGCTTCTCCCATGGTGAAAAGTATTGCTTCGATTTGTGCTTCAATTTCTTTTGGGTTCATATAATCTTATTACCTCTTTGTCAATTTGTAAAAGAGCCATCGTCTCCTATTTCGATAACATCATCAGCCGTATAATTTATGGTGATGTCATCAAATATATCTGCCTGCTCAACTTGAACACGTCCGATCTTCATAAGTTCAAGTATACAAAGGAAAGTGACGATCACTTCCATTTTTGCAGGCTGTGCTTCAAGTAAAGTCCTAAAACTGAATTTTCTGTGTAAAAGCCCATACTCCTGAACATACCTCATTTTTTTAGGCATTTCAACATCTTCTTTTTCTATCTTTCCGAATTTACTACGGATAGGGTCAACCTTATCAATCTGTTTTTTCATAACATCCTGAAAGATAGAATTAAGTTTTTCAAGAGTAACATTACTTTCGTTTAATATTTCGGCAGGATTTATCTCTTCTTCATATTCCAACACTTCTTTAGGCAAAGTACTCTTTTTATAAAGCAGTTTATCTGCATCCACTTGAAGGTCTTTTAGTTCAAGGGAAGCATACTTATACATCTTATATTCAAGAAGTCTCTCCACCAGTTCTTTTCTTGGATCTTCTGTCTCTTCGTCTTCCTTTGGCGGAGCGGGAAGCAGCATTTTCGACTTTATATTAAGCAGTGTTGCCGCCATAACAAGGAAATCACTCATAACATCCATATCTTTTGTATCCATATGGCGAATGTATTCCATGTATTGCTCTGTAATCATAACAATCGGAATATCATATATATTTACCTTGTTTTTTTCGATAAGGTGCAGTAAAAGGTCCAAAGGTCCTTCAAAATTCTCAAGTTTATATGAAATACTTTCCATCAGATCATTCCTTTATGGTAATAAAGTTTACTTCCGTACAATTCATAAAGCGGGCAAATATGGTATGGCTGCCAAGACCGGCGGAAACATACAAATACGCTCTCCTGCCTTTAAACAGTCCTTTGTCATATTTAGGCTTATTCAATTTCGGGGAAACAAGTCCGCCAATAAAGGGCAGCCTTACAAGCCC
>JAILFQ010000237.1 GCA_024697505.1 Lachnospiraceae bacterium | reverse complement strand
CCTAATTGGGGAAATGTATGAAGAGAACTGCAGGTTATGTAAAGGGAGACATTGACGGCGTTAGCACACTTATTGTTATACTATCGCTTCTGGTTACAGCACTTACAAATGTAACTTTAGTGCTTCTTAAGGGGAATACTTTAAGTTTTGTTATTATTGGTCTTATAACAGCAGTAGGTTGTTTTGTTACCTGGCTTCTTTCCGAAAGTTTCGAAGACCTTTTCGCTTTTGAACTTATTCCGATTGTTTATTATATTGCATTTTCACTTATGCAGCAGAAACTCAAAGTAGCTCAGCTGCCTGCTCCTGACTCGCTTCTTGTATGTGCGATTGTTGTGTTTTCCGTTACATTTCTTTTTGCAACGCTCTTTACAATGATAGCCGGAACCATAGATTCACTGGCATATCCTCTGTTCTTCAGAAGATCTACAATATTCTTCGCAATTTCATATATTTATCTTTCCATGCGCTATCTGTTTGTACAGGATAGCCTTACAATGCTTGGAATGCCGCAGTTTATTCCTTTCGGAACCTTTGTGGCTTATGTCTCCGCTTTGGTAAACGGAAGTGTAAGAACTTCTGTATTTGTACTTTTTATAGCATCCAGGCTCTTAATCTTTTTACCATACGGATTTGTATTATCTTATTTTCTTTCAAGAGTTCATATTTATATCAGAACCGTAGTTTTATTCCTTTTACCGCTCATTACGGAACTTGTCAGATTTGTTCTCGACATCAACCGTTTTGATATAGATTCGGTCATCTTCGGTTTTGCCGGTGCAATGGCCGGATTACTTTGTTACAGTCTTCTTAATGATCTTTGCATTAAAAATACAGGTAAGATGCTTACCGGCAAAGAACCGGAAAGAGATTACTTTTCCAAGAAGATGAAATAAACCCTTACATATGAAAGGCAGATAAGAATGAGAGTTATTGAAGCAAAAGATTACGCAGACCTTAGCAGAAAGGCTGCCAATGTTATCTCGGCACAGGTTATATTAAAGCCGAACTCGGTGCTTGGACTTGCTACAGGCTCAACACCTATTGGAACCTACAAACAACTTATAGACTGGTATAATAAAGGAGATATAGATTTTTCCATGACAAAATCTATCAATCTCGACGAATACGTTGGCCTTGACGGCACAAACGATCAAAGCTACCGCTATTTTATGGACAACAACTTCTTCGATCATATCAACATTAAAAAAGAGAATACATTCGTACCAAGCGGTGTAGCAAATGATATGGAAGCAGAATGCGTTAGATACGACAAGCTTATTGCAGATATGGGCGGAATAGACATTCAGCTCCTTGGAATCGGCCACGACGGTCACATAGGCTTTAACGAGCCGGGAGCTGCATTCGAAAAGACAACCCACCTTGTTACTCTTGATGAAAGAACAATCGAAGCAAACGCAAGATTTTTTGCAAGCAAGGATGAAGTTCCGAAAAGAGCAATAACAATGGGAATCAAGTCCATAATGCAGGCAAGAAAGCTTCTTCTTATAGCAAACGGTCCGGATAAAAAGGAAATTGTACAAAAAGCCATAAACGGCCCTGTTACGCCGCTTATTCCGGCTTCTATACTTCAGTTCCACCCGGATCTTACTGTTATCTACTGCTTTAACTAATCTTTGGAGGGCCGAAAAAATGATAATAAAGAATGGTTATGTTTTTATCGGTGAAAGGTTTACAAATAAGGATTTAAGAATATGCGACGGTCTTGTTAAAGAGATTTGCGAAGCAGGAACAATAAAGCCAAATGATGGTGAAGAAATAATTGATGCAAAGGATAAGTATGTGCTTCCGGGGCTTGTGGAAATACATTCCCATGGCAGAGTAGGCCATGACTTTAACTTTGCAAATGAAAATGAAATAGAAGAAATGTGTATTTCCTATGCCAAGTGCGGCGTAACATCCATTCTCGGAACAACAATGACAAATGCTCCGGACAAGATTGAAAGCGCAATGAAGACAATAGGAAAGTACAGAAAAGAAAAACATCCGGGAGCAAAACTCATTGGAATAAACATGGAAGGTCCTTTCCTGGGACATGATAAAAAGGGTGCCCATGACGAGAGATACCTTCGTCCTACGGACATAGCCTGGTTTAAGGAAATGCAGGATCTTTCCTGCGGAAGCATTAAACTTGTTTCCATAGACCCGCGCTATGAGCAGACTGAGGACTTTATAAAGTATTGTCTTGCAAATAATGTCAGGGTTTCTCTTGCACATACGGGATGCGATTACGAAACTGCAGATAAAGCCGCAAAGGCAGGAGCAGATCATGTAACCCATCTTTTTAATGCCATGCAGCCGCTTCTTCACAGAGCGCCGGGGCTTGTTGGCTGTGCTTTTGACAACAACATGTTCTCCGAAATTATCTGTGACGGCATACATG
>JAILFQ010000106.1 GCA_024697505.1 Lachnospiraceae bacterium | reverse complement strand
GAATCGGAGCATCCTGTCATAAGTACAACAAACAAAGAAAGCACCAGTACACTTGATATAATCTTTTTAAACATATTCACTTAATTCTTTCTCCCTTCGCCGCAATTACAGCCGTTCTCAGATCCACAGCCGCAATCCGCGTTACTTTCTCCGCCGCATCCGCAGGATGAAGACGAGCAACCGCATGAGCATGTCGGTTCATCATTTACGGAACCGCCGCCGAAGAGGCTTCCGTCAAGAAAAGTGCTGACCACAACATCAATATCTCCGGAAGCACCGGGAACAACCATTATTCCGGCCTTCATAAGTTCGCTCATTGCTTCTTCGCCTATACCACCGCAAAGGACAGCGGTTATACCGGCTTCTTTCATAAGCTTAACAGCGCCTTCGTGTCCGTTTCCGTCACATGTAAGGCTTTCTTTTCCTGTAAGCTTGTCTTCTTTAATATTATATACGGTAAAAAGCTTTGCTTTTCCAAAATGACCGTCTACATTTCCTTTTTCATCCGTAGCAACGGCAATTCTCAATTCTTTTCTTTCATTGCTCTTTTCAACAGGAAAAGTTTCAGAAAGGATATCCGCCATATAATCCAGCCAGTCTCCTTCAAGAGATTCTACTTCACCTGCGTCAACAGCTGCTGCTATTTTACTATCTATAGGAAGTTTTGCCAACACCGGAAGTTCAAATTTCACAGATATTTCATCAATATGACTGTGTCCAAAAACTTCTATATGCTTTCCGCAGTCCGGGCATTCAACATAACTGTAGTTCTCAACAAGTCCGAGAACAGGCACCTGCATCATATTAGCCATATGAACCGCCTTTGTAACTATCATTGAAACAAGATCCTGAGGACTTGTTACAATGATTATTCCGTCAAGAGGCAAGGACTGGAACACCGTAAGAGGAACATCTCCTGTTCCCGGAGGCATATCCACGAACATGTAGTCTACGTCTCCCCACACGACCTGATTCCAGAACTGCTTAACTGTACTTGCAAGAAGCGCTCCTCTCCAAAGAACAGGGGAAGCTTCGTTATCCAAAAGCAGATTAACGGACATAACTTCGATCTTTTCTTTTGTAAGTTCAGGAATGATCCCCATTTCATCGGCCATAGCCTTTTCATGAAGTCCAAAAGCCTTAGGAATGGAAGGTCCTGTAACATCTGCATCAAGTATTGCTGTATTATAACCTCTACGGTTGAAAAGCACAGAAAGATAAGATGTAATAAATGATTTACCTACACCACCCTTTCCGCTTACTATACCAATCACATGTTTTACATTACTGTAGGCATTCATCGGTTCCAAAAGGTCTTCTTTGGAAGGCTTTCTGGAAGAGCAGGCGCTGGAGCAGCCTGAGCAATCGCCCGAACATGAAGCGGTTGCTTCAATCTTTTCTTCGCTCATTTCTCTTTCCTTTCATACGTATATTTAACGGTTTCCCGATTAAAGTCTCACTTTGCAATTATAGTATTTTTTTCTTAAAAAGACAAGGTATGTCTTTTATTCCATTCAAACATCATTTTCCTGATTTCGTAAAAATATGTTATACCAAGAGGAACAGCCGCAGCAACCCACGCAATAGGGCCTGCAAGACATATTCCCATATATCCTATTATTCCCGGAAGAACAAGTGCAACAACGGTTCTGGAAATAAGTTCAAAGACTCCTGCCATAAGAGGCATAAAGCTCTTTCCTACACCCTGCAGCATGTTTCTGTATACAAATATCATAAAGAGCGCCGGGAAAAACCATATCATAGTATGCAGATAAACAAGTGCCGCATCTATAACTTCCGGATCTTTTTCATCCAGGAAGAGATTGACCAAAGGTTCTCCGAAGGCATAAATGATAACTCCTGCAAGAACCGCAAATGAAAGAGTTAAAAATGTGCACTTTCTAACGCCGTCCTTTATTCTGTCTATCTTATCCGCGCCAAGATTCTGACCGGAGTAATTTGCCATTGTAACTCCAAAACTTGGCGCCGCCTGTGTAACAAGCTGTTCCACCTTGCTGGCAGCCGTAAACGCCGCAATCTTTGCAGGTCCGAACATATTTAATGCTCCCTGCAAAACGACAGTACCTATTGCCGTTATCGAAAACTGAAAGGCCATAGGCAGGCCTATAACAAGGTGCTTTTTATACATTTTTTTATCTACAGAAAAATCTTCTTTTGAAAGCCTTAAAATAGGGTATTTAACGTA
>JAILFQ010000076.1 GCA_024697505.1 Lachnospiraceae bacterium | reverse complement strand
GAGACAATTAGAGTGAGTTTGACAGTAATACTGAGTTTCCTGACCTTCATACAGAACATCCTCCTTTTGCGATACATCCCTATGTGTACAGATTAAATTTTTATCCCCTTAATTACACAAGCTTTATACTTGTGTAAACATTTTATTTCATGGCCGTATTACTGTCAATAATTGTAATTAAATTTATGGATTTTCTGTAAAACTGGTGTCTTTTTTATTACGGAGGTGTTTTTTACTGTATATTTAATACTTCACCTACTGCAAGCACCGCATTCTTAACACACATAGGACATTCGCATAAAACGCAGCCTGTGCCCACTCCCTTAAGGTCTTTGCATACAAGTGCTCCGCTAAGTTCTTTAAACTTTTCCTGAATTGCCTTAGCCTGACGCGGTGTACCCTTGCCGCCGGTAATAACTCCCGCAACCATAACCGCACCGATCAAAGCTCCGCAGGTTGCCTCCATATTACCCATTCCTGCCGCAAAACCTGCGGTAAGTCTTGTAAGGGCATCTCTGTCCACTTCCATAAGGTCTTCAAAGGCCGCAAGTACCGCACGTGTACAATTGCAGATTCCCTGTCCTTTAAGGGCCGCACCTTTATTTGCTCTTTCTTCTATTGTCATATCTCTACCTCACACACTTTTCTTTTGTTTTACTTGAATTTCGGAAATAACATACCATCATTTGGGTGGATTTGCAATAAAAACCGGCCCTGCCATAAGGCAGAGCCGATTATTTAACACTTATTTTATAAATTCTATTCTTCCTCTTCCCCGATCTTTTCAAGATCTGTGTTCTTTGTTTCCTTAACCTTAATTAAAAGGAATGTTGCAGAGAACAGCATTATAGGTACAAAGAAGATAAGCTGGAAGATTCCTATGTTGGAAGAACCTATCTTTGTGTAGAAAACGGACACAAGAGTGGTTGCGATCATATTTGTTATATAAGCGTAAGATAAAAGTGACATAACAGATGCTCTTATGTGGGTAGGTGCGGATTCTGCTGGAAGTGTAAGGTACATAAGATCCGAGAAGGACCAAAGACCGCCAAACATAATTCCGTTTGCAAAAGCAAGTATTATTACAGGAAGACCTGCCTTGGCACCAATAACAAATGCCATCATTCCTATTACCGCAATAATTCCGAATACAAAACCGGATTTCTTTCTTCCTATGGCATCCGTAAGGAAACCGCTGAACAAGGCACAAACCGCATAAACAATAGGTTCAACAAAAAGGAATGTGTCTATTCCGGCGTTATCTACACCACCGTCAATGAGTATTTCCTGTACGTACCCCGTCATTGCAACCGCTACGGAAAAGATGAGGATAACAATGAGAATCATTCTGCACTGCTTATTTGTAAAAATATATCTTGCAGCTTCTTTAAGACTTCCCTGCTGCGCTCCGGCAGCTTTCTTTTTTGCCTCTTCTTCTCTTTCCTCATCCGTCTTTTTAAGATAAGCAATTCTCTTGTCCAGGAATACAGGTGTTTCCTTAGTAAAAATAAAAGCAAAAGCAGCAATAATAAAAGCTATGAGTACAGGCACAATATAAACCAGACGCCATGTTTCCGGGCTGTCCGGGTTGTAGAACACGCCTCTTAAAATACCTATAAGGGAAACAGAAAGAAGACCTATACCCTTTGTAATACTGCAAAGTTTTGCACGATGTTCCTTAGGTGCCGTTTCCATAAGGTAAATAACCTGCATGTCGTTAGGTGTAAAGAAACCTGTAACACATGTACCCACAATAAAGACATAAACATTTGGTGCGATCATGCAAAGTAACAAGCCAAGCCCCATCCCGGCTGTGTTAATTACAAGAAAGATCTTACGGCCGAGTTTATCCGCAAGAGTTTTGTAAAGCGGATTAATGGCTGTAATAAAGTAAGTAGGTATTGTTGCAATACCCATAAGTGAAATAGCCTTTGCGTATTCACTCGAGTCAACGTTCATTTTAGGGATCTTGAAAAGATCGAAGATCATGTAGGTTTTCATGGTTCCGTTGATTGTTGATGATATCTCGTCGGCAACATATATTACCGTAAGAATAACAAGCAGGAACCAGAATCCGTGAAATCTTGAAGGCATATTCTTTAACTTTGTAAGCCTTGCAAGCTCTTTTTCTTCCCTTTCATGGCGTTTCTGCATTTTGGCAGCTGTTTCATTTTTCATAAGCAAACCTTCTCCTATTAAGTTTTTTGTCTATATATTATAACACAAAAAAGCCCGGTGAATACAGTAAAATCAGCATTTTCAGCTGTTTTTTTACAGTTTCCGCGGGCCTTTGTTTTACAATGAAAAGGAACTGATTTTAAAATCTCAGTTTCCAAACCGGACTAAAATTAATTCACCATTTTACTTTTGCTTTTTGCTTTCGTAATCTCAAAGCTTTTTTCTATAAGTTCCATAACTCTTTCGTCAGAGATAGTATCGTCTAATCTAACGGATATCCAGTATTTTCTATTCATGTGGAATGCCGGGTAAACGCCCTTTTCTTCTACAAGGGTAGAAATCTCATTTTCGTCTATTTTCAGGTTCAAAACATCAATTCTTTTTATATCTTCTTTTAACTTTTCTTCTTCTTTTTTCTTGTCTTTTTTTACGGGAGGAAGCTTAATTCCCGCTTTTTTCGCGGCTTCCCGCTTTTCCCTTTCTTTTTTCTTTCTTTCCTTCTCTTTTTCTGCCGCTGCCTTTTCCGCAGCAATCTCTTCAAGAGTCTTAAGTTTGTCTTCGCCTATGTACATAACAAGTCCGTACCACTTTCTTGTGTCTTTGTGGCGGTAAACTCCGGCAGTACCATATTCGTCATCACTCCATGGAAAATCCGGTTCGTCGCCGTATTTTTCCCTTATTGCATCATTTATTCTGTTGGCCTGAGCATTCTCAAACAAGGTTTTCTTTCCCACCTTTTTGGAAAGCTCACGCAAAAGCTCCGTATAAGCACTTCTAACCTTGTAAACAAACTCTCCTCTTGCACCAACAACTCTAAGCGGCAGATATTCTTCCCCAAATTCCTTTTCTATAACGTTTCCTGCAACCTTTAAATCTTTTCCTACCTTTATAACCGCACGAAAGGCGCCGGAAAGGAAGTCTCTTTCCAAAATATAGCCGTCTTTCTCCTTTTTAAATCCTGCTGCCTCAAGTTTTTCCTCGTTTATTTCGGTTTTTAAAAAAGCTTCTTCTTCCAAAGTCATTTTCTTCACCTCTAAAACTGCTTAAATATCCATTTCCAAAAGAATTGGTGTGTGGTCCTGTCTTTCGCCGGAATCCACCATTTCCGATCTTGTAACCTTATCTTTTATACCGTTGCTTACCACAAAATAGTCTATTCTCCAGCCTGCATTGTTTATCTTGCTTGTCTTAACTCTTTGTGCCCACCAGGAATATACATCCTTCAGGTCTTTATTAAGGTAGCGGAAGGTGTCTGTAAAACCTTTTGCAAGAAGGTTTGTAAAGCCTGCTCTTTCTTCATCTGTAAATCCCGCAGAAAAATGGTTTGCCTCCGGGTTTGCAAGGTCGATTTCCGTATGGGCAACGTTAAAATCCCCACAGGCAATAACAGGCTTTTTCTTATCAAGCTTTGCAAGATAATCTGCATAAAGCTCGTCCCATTTCTGCCTGTCTGCAAGCCTTTTTAAGCCGTCCCCCGCATTAGGGGTATAAACGTTAACAAAATAGAATTTATCAAACTCTACGGTAAGCAGGCGTCCTTCAAAGTCCATTGTATCCGGGGCACCTATTGCCGGTCTGTCTGCCTTGCCGGAAAGTCCTTTTTTGTAAAGCACCATTGTGCCGGCATATCCTTTCTTTGCAGGGGGAACAGAGCTCACCCATTCAACTGTATAATCCGGAAAATACTTTTCCAGTTCCGCAAGATGTACTGCAGAAGGTCCGTCTCCGGAAAGTTTGGTCTCCTGAATGGCAACCACATCCGCATTTTCTTCTTTAAGTGTGTTAAGCACCGCTCTTGAAAGTCCGGCTCTGGGAGAATCGGAAGTAAGTGCTGCATTAAGTGAATCTATATTCCAGGAAATAAATTTCATTTTAAACCTCCTTTTAAACGTATATTTTATTATACCCCATCGTGCGGTCTTATAAAAGCAAAATAAAAGATTCCCCGTCCAAAGACAGGGAATCTCTTTCAATCAATCCGTTATATCAT
>JAILFQ010000055.1 GCA_024697505.1 Lachnospiraceae bacterium | reverse complement strand
ACGGTTTGTACGAAGAGTCCAGGGCAAATTCCGAGGATATTTCATCCCTGCTGCAAGGGATTACCCGCTATTACAACGGTCTTGCAGACGCTATGGAGTTTAGCTACTATAATAGCGATAGTGAACTTATTGCTAATTTAGCGGAAGGTATGAATGAGTACCCGGGTATTGTAATTGACTGTTATATTGCCCTTTCGGACAAAACTTTTTATGACGGCGGAGGATGGGTTCCGGGTGCAGATTACGACCCGACAACAAGGGCCTGGTACATAGACGGGTTAAAGGCAAGCAGCATTATACTTGGACCGCCATCATTGGACATGACAACGGGGGATATGGTAGTGTGCGGCTCCAGATATGTTAAGTTTCCAAACGGCAAAGAAGGCGTAATTTCCATAGATATTGCCCTTGCAGGAATATCGGAAAACGTAAACACATATACACCGGGAGGAAGTGGAAGAAGCTGTCTTATAGGCAACGGAATTCTTATTGCTTACCCTGAAAGCAGCTATGTAGGCAAGTCCATTAAAGATTATTCCGACAACACATTTCTTTCCAAAGTGGGAGAAATAGCTGCAAAGGGAGGCTCCGAAGAAGTTCTGGAATTAAAAGGAAGTGACGGAAAGACCTACCTTGTTGCCATTACCCCTGTGGACGACACCGACTGGGTACTTGTTTCTTATGTAAACAGAAGTGATGTTCTTAAAGTTGTAACCAGCTTTACAACTCTTAGTGCCGGTATGGCGGTTGTTATGGTTTTGATAGCATCTGTAATTATGGGCCAGGTTATCCGTAAAATGATAACAAAGCCTGTAAGCGACCTTACAAAGAATATTACAAGTATTGCGAACGGCGACTTTACAATAGAAATACCTGAAGGCGGCGGAAATGAAATAGGCGTTATGAATAATTCCATGCACGACTACGTAATGAAGATGCGTGCAACGCTTGTGGATCTTAAAAATGTAACCGCAGAGCTTTCAAAGGAAGCGGATTCCAGTAAAGAGGCTTCCGGTGAACTTAACAAACAGGCAGACGAGCAGTCACTTTCCATGGAGCAGATAAGAAAGGTTATGGACGATATGTCTTACGCCGTTGCAGACCTTGCAGAGCAGGCAACCTCTCTGGCTCAGGAAGTTTCCAACCTTACGGAAAAGAGCGAAACGACCAAAGAAACCATGGATGTGCTTGTAACAAAGGCAAGAGACGGACAAAGAGATATGAACGCCGTACAAAACGGAATGAATGCAATATCCGTATCTATGCAGAATATGGGCGACGTTGTAGCTGTTGTGGATGAATCCGCTCACAAGATCAATTCTATTATAGATATGATAAATTCCATTTCCAGCCAGACAAATCTTCTTTCTCTTAACGCTTCCATAGAAGCTGCAAGAGCGGGAGAAGCAGGAAAGGGCTTTGCGGTTGTTGCAAACGAGATCGGACAGCTTGCTAACAATTCTGCTGAGTCTACTGCTCAGATTTCCGCCATCATTAGCGACATTACATCTCAGATTGCGGACCTTTCCAAGAAGTCCAAAGAAAACATGGAAGAAATAAAAGCAAATATGGAAGCTGTTACTACAGCCGGAAATACATTTGAAGAGATATTTGAAAGACTTGACGAAACAAGCGATATTGTTAAGGACATGATTGCAAAGGTTGGCAGCGTAGACGGAATTGCAACCTCCATGGCGGCAATATCCGAGGAACAGTCCGCAAGTACAGAAGAAGTTACCGCAACAGCAACTTCTCTTAGTGAAAGTGCAAAACATGTTGCAGAGAAGTCCCAGGGTGTGGATAACAGTGCAACCTCCGTTTCCGAAGCGGCAACCCGTATAGAGACATTTACAGATATGTTTAAGGTTTGACCTTGCTTCCCTTTAGAGGGAGTCATAAGTAAGTTATAGTGACAAGCGGCACCGTTATGTGTTAAAATACACATTACGGTGCCGTATTCTGTATGGTGAAAATTAGCGGCAATATTAGGAGGTAAACGGATGAGTTACAAGGAAAGATACGAAGAGTGGCTTGCACGCCTTGACGATAAGGACCCGCTTAAGGCGGAACTTAAAAACATAGCAAATGATGAAAAGGAAATAGAAGACAGATTTTATCAGGACCTGTCCTTCGGAACCGCCGGACTTAGAGGAAAAGTAGGAGCCGGAACAAACCGCATGAATTTCTTTACCGTAGGTAAAGCAACTCAGGGCGTTGCGGACTATATCGTTTCCCATGGCAGAGAGGCTATGGAAAAAGGCGTTGTAATTGCTCACGACCCAAGACATTTTTCCAGAGAATTTTCGGAATTGGCAGCAGGTATTTTTGCCGCAAACGGAATTAAGGTTTACACCTTCCCGGATCTTCGTCCTACACCGGAACTTGCTTTTATGGTAAGAAGACTTGGAACAATTTCCGCAATTAATATTACGGCTTCTCATAACCCGAAAGAGTACAACGGTTACAAGGCATACTGGGAAGACGGCTGCCAGGTTTCCGCAGAAGTTGCCGACGGGATGACGGAAAAGATCAATGCAGTTGACATGTGGGAAGGCATTAAAAAGTCCGACTATGCGGAAGGCGTAAAGAGCGGAAAAATAATCGTTCTCGGACCGGAATACGACAGAGAATACCTGGATAAGATAGAAAAACTTGCTATACATAAGGGTGATGAGCTGGATCTTTCCATTCCTCTTGTTTATACTCCTCTTAACGGCTGTGGGTCTGTTCCTTTCAGACAGATGCTTACAGACAGAGGCTTTAACAACTGGAAGATAGTACCGGAACAGGAAAATCCGGACCCGGATTTTAAAACCGTAGGTTACCCTAATCCGGAAGATACAAAGGCTTTCAGACTCAGCGAGCAGTACGGAAGAGAATTCGGTGCAGAGCTTTTAATGGCTACAGACCCGGACTCCGACCGCTTTGCAATAGAAATAAAGGATGATAACGGAAACTATATTCCTCTTAACGGAAACCAGACCGGTTACCTTCTTGTTAATTATGTGCTTGAAGGCCGCAAGACCGCAGGCACACTTCCGAAGAAGGGTGCAATGGTTAAATCCATAGTTACTTCCACACTCTCTACTATAATTGCAAAAGCATACGGCGTGGAAATGTTTGAAACCCTTACGGGATTTAAGAATATTTGCGGAAAGATACCTTATCTTCATGAAAACGGCTATACCTACCTTTTCGGTTACGAAGAGTCTGTAGGATACGCAGCCTGCGAAGATATAAGAGACAAAGACGGCATTTCCGCCGGAATGCTTGTTGCCGAGGCAGCAGCTTACTACAGAAAGCAGGGCAAAACTCTTTGGGATGTATTGCAGGAAATTTACCAAAAATACGGTTACTTTGCAGAGGACGAGCCAAACATTATTCTTGAGGGAATTCCGGGAGCGCAGAGAATTAAGAGAATGATGGCTTCCTTCCGTGCAGATCTTCCAAAGGAAGTTGCAGGCTCAAAGGTTGTTAAGGTTATAGACTATATTAACGGTTACGAGGATATTCCTGCGCAGAATGCCATAAGGCTTTTCCTTGAGAACGGTTCCTGGTTTGCGGTTCGCCCGTCCGGAACAGAACCTAAGATAAAGTTCTACTTCTACTCCAACCGTCCTTCAAGAGAAGAGGCACTTGCCACAAACAAGCGTGTTAAGGAAGAAGTTATGGGAATAATTAACGCGGTTGAGTAATAAAGCAAAGACGATATAAAATAAACGGTCGCGCACTACACCTTTGTCAAAAGCTTTAAAGGTGTAGTGCTTTTTTTATTTGCCTGAAGTAATGTTTTTAAAATTTCTAATATTTTTAATACTTTTACCCGAGAATTGCTTTATCATTTGAAAATTCTTCGCCGGAAACCTCTTCAAACTTATGGAGCAGGTCTTCAACGGTAAGACTTTTCTTTTCTTCACCGCTTATATCAAGGATTATCTTTCCGTCCATCATCATTATAAGACGGTTTCCATGTACTATGGCATCCTTCATATTGTGGGTTATCATAAGAGTTGTAAGTTTGTCCCGGTTGATTATGGTTTCTGTTGTGTCAAGCACCTTGGCTGCCGTCTTTGGGTCCAGAGCCGCGGTGTGCTCATCAAGGAGAAGGATCTTTGGCTTTTGAAGTGAAGCCATTAAAAGAGTGAGCGCCTGGCGTTGTCCGCCGGAAAGCAGACCTACCTTTGCCGTCATTCTGTTTTCAAGACCCAGGCCCAAAATTTTTAAAAGTTCTTTGTATTCTTTTCTTTCTCCCGCAGTAATGCCGATCTTAAGACCCCTGCATTTGCCTCTTCTGTTGGCAAGGGCAAGGTTTTCTTCAATTTCCATTGTGGCAGCGGTGCCGGTCATCGGGTCCTGGAAAACACGCCCCAGGAACTTGGCTCTTTTGTGTTCCGGAAGATTTGTAACATCTTTCCCGTCTATTATTATGGAACCGCTGTCTACCTGCCAGGTACCGGCTATTGCATTTAAAAGGGTGGATTTGCCTGCACCGTTTCCGCCTATAACCGTAACAAAGTCGCCATCATTAAGAGTAAGAGATACACCTTTTAGGGCGGTCTTTTCGTTTATTGTGCCGGGGTTGAAAGTTTTGAAAATGTTTTTGATCTCTAACATTATTTTTCTTCCCCTTTCTTAAACGCTTTTGTAAAATGTTTGTCTTTCAGATACGGAACAGCAAGGAAAACCGCAACTACGGCGGCAGATAAAAGCTTTAACATATCCGTATCCACACCAAGCCAGATTACAAGCTGGTAAACTATGTAGTAAACTATTCCGCCTATTGCAACGGCAAGAAGCTTAAGAGCAAAATTTCTGAAGACCTTGCTGAAAATTGCTTCACCTATTATTACGGCGGCAAGACCTATTACAATTGCTCCGCGGCCCATGTTTATATCTGCAAATCCCTGGTACTGGGAAAGCAGAGCACCGGAAAAAGCTACAAGGCCGTTGGAGATCATCAATCCTATTACTGTGTAAAATGATGTATTAATGCCCTGAGCCTTAGACATGGCTCTGTTGCAACCTGTGGCGCGGATGGCAGAACCTGCTTCCGTTCCGAAGAACCAATAGAGGACGCCTATTAAAAGAAGGACCAAACATGAAATAACAAAGATGGAGTTTCTGTAAAAAGGAACGTCTCTTATGTATCTTAAGGAAACAAGCAAGTCGTATTTGTCTACATTTACTATCTGGTTGGACTTACCCATTATCTTCATGTTTATTGAGTAAAGAGAAAGTTGGGTAAGTATTCCTGCAAGTATGGCCGGTATACCCAGTACAGTGTGTAAGAGTCCGGTAACAAAACCCGCCAGCATGCCGGCTAAAAAGGCAACGAGCATTGCCAGAGCGAAATTGTAGCCTTTTTGGATCATCATTATGCACACCGCACCACCGGTACAGATGGAACCGTCTACGGAAAGGTCCGCAATGTCCAGTATGCGGAAGGTGATGTAGACACCTATTGCCATAATGCCCCATATAAGCCCGAATGCCACCGCACCCGGCATGGAATTCAGTAACGATAATAACATTTATAGCCTCCCTAAAAAAACTTACTCTATAACAACGTAATCCGAAGGGATTGTAAGCTTGTAGTAATCGCAGATCTCTTTATTGTACTTCTTAACAAACTTAGGAGCGTACTGGATAGGCATCTTGGAAATGTCTTTTCCGTCTCTTAAGATTTCCGCAGCCATAACACCTGTAGCGTAGCCTATGTCGTAGTAGCTTATGGAAAGAGTTACCGTACCGCAACTTGCACAAATGCCTTCCTCGCCGGCAACAATAGGAATACCGGCAGGTCTGCAGATGTTGTCTATTAAAGCTGTGTTGGAAGCAACCGTATTGTCTGTAGGAAGATAAAGAAGTTCTACTTCGCCGCAAGCCTTTGTAACAACTGCGGAAATATCATTTGAGTCTGAGAAAGAATAGTAAGTGCAGGTAATTCCCTTTTCTTCGAGGAAACCTTTAATGGTCTGTACCTGATAAAGAGAGTTTGCTTCGGCGGAGCAATAGAGAAGTCCGACTTTCTTTGCACTCGGGAAGATCTCCGCAATTACATCTGCCTGGCTGTTTAACGGAGCAAGGTCTGAAGTACCGGAAATGTTTGTTCCGACAGTGCCGGAGAAATTGTCTATGTCTAAAGCAACGCCGTATTCGGTAACGGATGTACCAAGAATAGGAATTTTGTTGGTGGCAGCTGCAGCAGCCTGAAGAGCAGGTGTTGCATTAGCCATTATTAAGTCTACGTTTTTAGATACAAAGCTGTTTACGATGGTTGCACAGTTTGCGGAATCTCCGGAAGCGTTCTGCTCATCGAAGGAAACATTTTCTTCACCAAGTTCTGCTACAAGAGCTTCTTTGAAACCTTTAGTTGCCGCATCCAAAGCCTGGTGCTGTACAAGCTGGCAGATGCCCACATTGTACTTGGAACTGTTTCCGCATCCGGAAAGTAAGCCTACCGCCATTACGCAGAGGACTAAGAGAGTTGTTATTTTTCTTTTCTTCATAAAGTTCTCCTTCCCTTATAAAAAGGTATTTACAATGATTTCATTATTCACAATTTAACACATAAACGCATAAACGCTTTAACTTATTAAACTGCTATTTCTTCTATTATAACTATTTTTTTGTGATTATCAAGTAAAAAGTGAGTAGCATAGGTAAAATTTGACATTGAAAGAGCAATAAAATATAATTCACTGTAGGTAAGTAGCATAAGAAACGT
>JAILFQ010000374.1 GCA_024697505.1 Lachnospiraceae bacterium | reverse complement strand
TTATTTTCTCTATAAGTTCTATTAAAGGCTCCTGACCTCCGGTAAGAGGGATTCCGTAAGAAGAAATATGTATTCCGGTAAGCACAAACTCCTTGTAACCAAGACCTGCAAGTCTTCTTATCTCCCTTAACACTTCCTCAGGCTCTCTCGAACGTATCCTGCCTCTTGCATACGGAATGATGCAGTAGGTGCAGAACTGATTGCAGCCGTCCTGTATTTTGATATACGCCCTTGTATGGCCTATATTCCCGACAAGTTCCAAAGTCTCGTACCTGTTGTCTTTAGCTATATCTCCTATATCCTTTATACGAACATGGTCTTTAAGATAAGCCGAAAGAAGATCCGCTATTTCATTCTTTTTATTGTTGCCTATAAGGACATGTATACCATTCTTTTCAAGCTCTTCTTTGTTTGCCGTCTGCACATAACAGCCGGTTGCCACAATAACCGCTTCCGGATTAAGTTTGGCAGCCCTGTGTATCATTTGTCTTGACTTTTTGTCAGCCATGTTTGTAACAGAACAGGTATTTATTACATAAGCATCCGCACTTTTATCGAAATCTACAATTTCGCAGCCGCAGTCCTTAAGCTTTTCTGCCATGGCATCAGATTCATATGAATTTACTTTACATCCCAGGGTAAGGAAAGCAACCCTTGCCCCCTTTAAACTTTCATTATTCATTTTCTATATATTTCTCCGAAATAATCTGCACATTTATAACACAATTTTTGCTTGAGATGTTGCATTTTGCGACAAAAAAGATTACTATTAGAAAGTAGTAAAACTATTAGGAGGTGCACGCAATGACTACCGTTAAAATCTCTTTGAATTCCATCGACAAGGTTAAGACCTTTGTTAATGAGATTGCCAAGTACGATTCTGATTTTGATCTCATTTCCGGAAGATATGTTATCGATGCAAAATCAATAATGGGTATCTTCAGTTTGGATCTTTCAAAGCCTATCGATCTTTGCATTCATGATGATGATAAGGCAGATGAAATCGTTGGCAAATTAGCATCTTATGTTATTAAGTAAGGGTGAACAAATTTCAGAACGCACGAAATAGGAAACTAAATTCTCTTGAACTTAGTTTCCTTTTTATTTGCCCATTTACTTTACATTGATCACTTCCACTGTGTCAAGCGCTGTTTTCACAAGAGCATCAATCTTCCCGGAAAGAAGTTTTTCTGATTCTTCAATGAGAGAAAGAACAGGATGTGTAACAGGGTGCTTTGCAACAAAAATGGTACAGCAGTCCTCATAAGGAAGGATTGATGTCTCATAAGTATTGATCTTTTCCGCAACATCCACTATATCCTGCTTATCAAAAGCAATAAGCGGTCTGTATACAGGGAGGCTGCATACGGAATTTGTTACAAGAAGAGAATCCATTGTCTGGCTTGCAACCTGTCCTATGCTTTCGCCGGTAACAAGACCGATACAATCGCCCTTCTTTGCAAGGGTTTCCGCAATCCTCATCATGTATCTTCTCATAATGATGGTAAGCTGCTCGTGAGGGCAGGCTTCATAAATGTACATCTGAATATCCGTAAAATTAACTATATTAAGTTTAATAGGCCCTGTGTACTCGCTGACAAGTCTTGCAAGGTCCACAACCTTTTTCTTGGCAAGTTCGCTGGTATAAGGCGGAGCATGGAAATAAGTCGCCTCAAGTACGACTCCGCGCTTGGAAACCATATATCCCGCAACAGGGCTGTCTATTCCGCCGGAAAGAAGGAGCATGGCCTTTCCGCCGGTTCCAAGAGGCATTCCGCCCTGGCCCTTGATAATGTGTGAGTATATATAGGAGTTCTTTCTTACCTCTACCCAGACTCTTATCTGAGGATCATGAACATCCACACTGAGTTCCGGTATAGCCTTTAAAAGTTCTTCTCCCATAAGACGGCACATATCCGGTGATTCTATAGGATAGTTCTTATCGGATCTCTTTGCTTCAACCTTAAAAGTGAGCTTCTTTCCACCGTACTGTGCTTTAACATAGTCTATTGCAGCTGCGGTTATATCTTCCCACTTTGTTCCTTCCACCACTATAACGGGCATTATGGCAGTAAGGCCGAAAACCTTCTGAAGTTCTGCTACGGTATCATCATAATCGTATCCTTCCGGACAGGAAATAAAAATTCTGCCTTGCTCTCTTATAACTTCGTAAGAACCAAGTTTTGCAAGTCTTTTTCTTATCTGGTCGCAAAGGGTATTCTCAAAGCTGCCTCTGTTCTTTCCCTTAAGACCGATCTCGCCGTATTTTACCAAAAACGCTTTAAACATATTAATTCTTTTCTCTTTCTTTTCTATCTGTTAAAGAACAGTATACTTGTCTGTTCCAAGGTAAACTCCTATACAGCCTCTCTTTTCTGATTTGGCTTTATAAAGAGCATTATCCGCAAAATGAATAAAGTCCATCATAGACTCGGCAGTTTCCGGGTAACCGTTAACAATTCCCTGAGAAACCGTTAGGAATTCGGATACCGAAGAGCTGTCGTTCTTTATTGCGCACCCCTTAAGATTTTCGTTAACTCTTTTGGAAAAATTAACAACCTCATCAAGAGTCTTATTCTTAAAGAATACAAGAAACTCATCCCCACCATATCTTATAAGTATTTCATCCGATACGGCAGCCTTTTTCAGTGCCTCGCTCACTTTCTTCAATACCTCGTCTCCTTCAAGATGTCCGTAGGAGTCGTTGTAGTTCTTGAAGTAATCTATATCAATGATCGTTACTCCGGTCTGGAGCTTTTCCTCTCTCGCTTTTGCACAGAATTCCTCACAGGTGGAGGAAAGAATATATCTGTTAAACAAACCCGTAAGAGGATCCTGCTCGTACATCTTTGCAAGCTTGGCATTTTTTATCTCAATCTCTTCCTGCCTGCGCATTATACCGTTAAGAGTATTTCTGCTTCTTACCGCACGAAGTTTCTCGTCCAGTGCCTCTTCTTCCTGATTATGCTTAAAATTAAAGTAGTCGGTATAAAGGCCGAACAATTTTGCGTTATCAGACTTTCTTATTTTCTCATAATTTATGGCAGCCTCATAGTAAGAACACACAAGGTTCACAAGGCCGTTGGTAAGAGCAAAGTTTCTTAATATTCCCAGGATTGCTCTTGCATAATCGTCATCATACTTTTCTTTAACCACTTTTTCAAGAAGAAGTTTATAATTTCTAAAGCATTCCACATAATCGGCATGCCCTATGGAAGCGTCTATAGCTCTCCTTATATGCGTATCCGCTTCTTCTCTTTTACCCATTCCTATGTAATTAAGAGCATAAAAAACCTCAACGGAAGGTTTTAACATAAGCGGGTCTTCTTCGGTCATCTTTTCTCTGACCTTTGCTATCTTATCCAGGCTTTCCTCATACTTACCCAGCATATAGTCCACTTCGGTAAGATTAATAAGAGAAACGACCATAATGTATTCGGCATCATTACCCTTAATCTCATTTTTATCTATAAGGCGTTTGACGCTGTTTAAGCATTTGTTGTTGTATTTTAACGCCTCTTCATAATCTTTAAGTTCCAGATAAAGGTCCCCCAGATTGTTGTAAACAGCTCTGAGTACGGAATAGTTTTTATGCTGCGTAGCCACTTTTTCGGCAGTCTGATAATTCTCTAACGCACTAAGTACATCCCCGCAGGTGGCATAGTGTATGCCCAGCATATTATAGCACCGGGCCTCAAGCTCGTACAGCTTGCACCGCTTCGCCAAATTGAGCACAGTTGCAGCACTCTTCAAAGAGACAGTGCTAAACTTGCCTAATCTGAAAAGGGCATCAATGTAATAATATTCCCCGTATGCCCTAAGCTCGTCATTTTTCTTAGACTTTCCTTCTGCTATCATTTGCTTGGAAAGTCTGAGCACAAATGCCGGTCTGGTAATCTTTTGCTCGTCTATAGTTTTAAGATACTCTTTTAAAGTTGTATTACTCATATTCGTTAGCCCTATGCAAATTAGGTCTTAAGACCCAAATTTGCCGAAATTTTTCTAACTATAACATATCTCCCTAAAAATAGCAAACAACTATTTTCTTGAGAACCTCCTGAGTTGCGGTAAAACCTTCTTAAGACATTCAATAGCGTAATCAGTCTCTTCTTCATTGGTGTTTTCCGAAAAGCTGAACCTTATGGTAGAATCCAAAAGACTTTTATCCACCCCTATAGCCTGCAGTGTTCCGCTTATATCCGGATGATTTGAAGAACAAGCGGAGCCGGAAGAAACATAAACTCCCATCTCGCAAAGGGCATTAAGCAAAACTTCCGCACGTATTCCCGCAAAGCTTACACTTACAACGTGTGGAGCAGTAGCTCTTACCCCCTCCGGCGGTATACCGTTAACCTTAACCCCATCTATTTCGGAAAGCCTTTCAATAAATCTCTCCTTCAGCTTATACATATGCTCTTTATTGGCTTCAAGATTAGCATACATATCAAATGATGCCTGCCCTATTCCCGCTATTGCAGGTACATTTTCGGTTCCGGACCTCATTCCCTTCTCCTGCCCGCCGCCGTAAATAATAGGTTTAATCTTGGTGCCTTTTTTAACATATA
>JAILFQ010000333.1 GCA_024697505.1 Lachnospiraceae bacterium | reverse complement strand
ACCTGTTGTAACCGTACCGAGGGAAACCTGCATTCCGTCTTCGAGAAGGGAAGCGTAGTTTGTTGCAATCTTTGTTGCATCATGCTGGTCATCCGTAACTATTACTTTAAACATAGTTCCGTTTATTCCGCCGAGAGCGTTAATCTCTTCAACGGCCATCTCTACAGAATTCTTAACTGCTGTACCATAAATGGCTGCAGGGCCTGTAAGAGGACCGGAAAGTCCTATAACATATTCTGTGTTGTCCTTTGTGTAGTTTGCACCTGATGAACATCCGGCAAGGGGTAATACACACATTGCGCCCGCTGCCAACATTGCCAAAAATCTTTTTACTGACTTTTTCATAAAGCGTTTTCTCCTTTCGTATTACGGACCGCCTCCCGGCTTAATTTTTCTGATTATTAAGCCCAATCCGTTAAAAATTACTACTAAATTAGCACACTGATTTCACTCTGTCAACGAAAAGTTTTACCACTTTAAAGCGATGTATTTCAGGGGTGTACACACGCATACTTTTGTCCGCCGTATACGGACATACAATTATTTTATTCTTATTCCGTCCATAACAATATCTATAAGTTTGTTAAGCCCTTCTTCATAGCTTATTCCGTTATCTTTAAGCACACCGGAATCCGCCATAAAATGAGCCATTGTGCTTTCAACCATAGCTTTCAGCACAGGAACGGATACTTTCCTTATTCTTCCTTCGTTCATTCCTTTTTCTATAAGGGCAATTGTCTGGTCCCAATCGGTACTTAAATACTTTTCCACCTTAACATATACATTCGGGTACTTGTCCTTAAGCTGATACAGATTGGAAAGGCCAATATTCTTGTACCTGTCCGGAAGTACGACGATTATTTTTCTTATCTTTTCAACCGTATCCAGCGTAGCATCATCCACAATTTCCCTCTCTGCTCTTTTAATATCCGCAAAAGAATAATCCGCAAGGTCCAAAAGCATTTCTTCCTTACTCTCATAAAACTTATATAAGGTCTTTTTGCTCATGTGAAGATTGTTCGCAACATCATCCATGGTAAACTTAAGTCCCTTTTCCTTAAATTCTTCCACAATGGCATTCATTACTTTATCTCTTGTTCTTATGTCCATAATTTCCGCCTTTCAGATTTGCCCGGTTTCCAAACTCGTCTTTAAAATCAAGGCTTTTTAAGCCGCTATCGATTAAGAGTTTACCATAGTGATCTCACTTTTAAAAGATTTTTTTAATGATATGAAAAAAATGTTATCAATTTTTAATAACTTGTGGTATAATGCCGACTGGCGCTATCGCGTCGGAAGGAAGGAAATGTATTAATGAAAGAAGCAACACCGTCCATAGAAGCAAAGACAAGAGAACTCATTTCTTATGCCCATGCCAACAGGGACACTATCGACCAGGATAAGATTACGGATTATTTCCGTACAGATAACCTCTCATCGGAGGGAATTGAAAAAATATTCGACCAGCTTGAAGACAACGGCATTACAGTTGTTGCCCCTCAGGATGACGACGAACCGGGAGAAGAAGCTTTAAGAAGCCTGGAACAGGAAGAGGATGAATTTGAACTTGAAGATCCAAACTCCATCGCAGATGCACTCTCAGACGACCCTGTTAAACAGTATCTTCGTGAAATAGGAAATTACCCTCTTCTCTCCCTTGATGAAGAGATAGAACTTGCAAAAAAAGTAAGCGAAGGTGACAAGAAAGCGAGAGCCACCCTTACAAACTCCAACTTAAGACTTGTTGTAAGCATCGCTAAAAGATACATAGGAAGAGGTCTTTCTTTCCTTGACCTTATTCAGGAAGGAAATCTTGGCGTTATAAAGGCTGTTGAGAAGTTTGACCACACAAAGGGTTACAAGTTCTCCACATATGCAACATGGTGGATCCGTCAGTCCATTACCCGCGCCATCGCAGACCAGTCCAGAACAATTCGTATACCTGTACATATGTCTGAGATAATCAATAAAACCTACAGAGTATCCAGAACCCTTACCCAGGAACTCGGTCGTGAACCTTCTGAGGCTGAAATCGCGGAACGTATGGGCTTACCTGTGGAAAGAGTAAGCGAGATCCTGAAGATTTCCGCAGATCCTATTTCTCTTGATTCTCCTATAGGTGAAGAAGACGACAGCCATCTTGGAGACTTTATTAAAGACGACCGCATAGTAGGTCCTGAAGAAGCAGCTACAAACACACTTCTCAGAGAGCAGATAAACCAGCTTCTCTCCACTCTTTCAGAGCGTGAACAAAGAGTTCTTACTCTTCGTTTCGGACTTTTGGACGGAAGAAGCAGAACGCTTGAAGAAGTAGGTAAAGAGTTTGACGTTACAAGAGAAAGAATCCGTCAGATAGAGGCAAAGGCATTAAGAAAACTGAGACACCCAAGCAGAGCAAAGCTCCTTAAGGGTTACGACGAATATTAATTAAAAAATTCTCATAAAAAATGATGCAGGCAAAACCTGCATCATTTTTATTTTCACAGTTATTCCGTTATCTTTTTTATAATCTCGCTTTTATCCGCCTCCGGATCCAGCCAGTCATCCGCCTCATCATTAAGCTTTTTCCTTCTCTTTTCAAGCATAGGCAGTAAGTTTTCTTTATAGATAAAGTCTATTATGGCAACAACCGGAACGGAAACCAGGATTCCTATTATACCTCCCACTTTTCCTCCCAGAATTATGGCTATAAGGATCAAAAGTCCGGAAACCCCGAGAGAATCTCCAAAAAGCTTCGGCTTTAAGATGTAACCGTCTATAATCTGCAAAACCAGGGTAAATATAAGGAACACAAGCGCATGTGACGGGTTAACCATTAAGAGTATAAAGCCGCCGATCCCCGCTCCCACAAAAGGTCCGAAGGTCGGAACCAGGTTTGTTACCGCAACAACTACGGAAACAAGGCCAACATACTGCATTCCGGCTATTATCATAAATATGGAATTAACAACTCCCACTATCAAAGCATCCAGTATATTATAAACAACATACTTATTTATAAGCCTGTTGCAGCGTCTCCAAAAGTCACACATTTTTTCAAACTTACGTGGTTTAAAAACGGCGGAAAAAAGTCTTTTAGCCCCCTTCTTTATGGAACTTTTTGCAACAAGCAGATAAACAGATAAGATAAAAGCAATAAAAAAGTTCATTATTGCTTTTCCCACTATTGCGGATGTATTAAGGATTTTAGAGGAATTTAACCCTACATACTCTACCACTTTGTTTACCATCGTTTCCGATGCGTCTGTTAAAAATGTGGTAT
>JAILFQ010000332.1 GCA_024697505.1 Lachnospiraceae bacterium | reverse complement strand
ACTCCATCTTTACACCAATACCATGACATTCCGGGCAGGCTCCCACCGGATTATTAAAGGAGAAAGCTCTCGGTTCCAGCTCTTCTATGCTTATTCCGCAATCCGGGCAGGCAAAATTTTCCGAGAACATGATCTCTTTCTCACCTATAATGTCTATTATTACAAGACCGTTTGCGAGTTTAAGGGCAGACTCCAAAGAGTCTCTTAAACGTTTGTCTAGACCCTCTCTTACCACAAGACGGTCTATTATTATTTCTATATTGTGTTTATTATTTTTTTCCGGTTTGATCTCTTCGGAAAGTTCGTAAAGGTTTCCGTCCACACGCACACGAACATAGCCCGCTTTCTTTGCGGACTCAAAGACCTTTGCGTGTTCTCCTTTTCTTCCCCTTACAACAGGTGCCAAAACCTGAAATTTGGTTCTTTCCGGAAGTTTAAGGATTTCGTCTGCCATCTGATCCACAGTCTGGCGGTTAATCTCTTTTCCGCAGTTCGGACAGTGAGGAATACCTATTCTTGCGTACAAAAGACGGAAATAGTCGTATATTTCCGTAACTGTTCCCACCGTTGAACGCGGGTTCTTATTAGTGGACTTCTGGTCTATGGAAATTGCGGGAGAAAGACCCTCTATGGAATCCACATCAGGCTTTTCCATAAGTCCCAAAAATTGTCTTGCATAGGAAGAAAGAGACTCCATATATCTTCTTTGCCCCTCTGCATATAATGTATCAAAAGCAAGAGAAGACTTACCCGAACCGGAAAGGCCGGTAAGTACAACAAATTCGTCTCTCGGTATATCAAGGTCTATTCCTTTAAGATTATGCTCTCTTGCTCCTCTTATCTTAATGTATTTTGTTTCAGACATTTTTTTACCTCTTGCAGATCATTCTTCATCCATATTCTGCAATTCTTTCTTAAATTCCAATATCTTATCCCTAAGCTCTGCTGCCTTTTCAAACTGTAATTCCGCAGCCGCTGCATGCATTTCCTTGGAAAGTTTTTTAATAACTCCCTCAAGTTCCTGCCCGGACATATCTTTTGCGTCTTTATCTATATTATTGGTAACACGATCCGCCTTCTTGCTGATACTGATAAGGTCTCTTACAGCCTTTTTAATGGAGGTAGGAGTTATACCATGCTCTTTATTGTAAGCATCCTGTATGCTGCGTCTTCTGTTGGTTTCCTCTATGGCGTTCTTCATGGAATCCGTATAAACATCCGCATACATAATTACATGTCCGCCAACATTTCTTGCAGCACGGCCTACAGTCTGTATAAGGGAAGTTTCGGATCTTAAGAAGCCTTCTTTATCCGCATCCAGAATTGCCACAAGACGAACTTCCGGTATATCAAGTCCCTCTCTTAAAAGGTTGATCCCCACAAGCACGTCAAAGACATCCATACGCATGTCCCTTATTATTTCGGCTCTCTCAAGAGTGTCTATATCCGAATGAAGGTATCTTACCCTGATTCCCGCCTGTCTCATGTATTCCGTAAGGTCCTCGGCCATTTTCTTTGTAAGGGTTGTAACAAGCACCTTACCGCCGCCCTCTATCTCTTTATTAACCGCAGATATCAAATGATCTATCTGTCCTTCCACAGGATGGACTTCTATTTCCGGATCCAAAAGCCCCGTCGGACGTATTATCTGTTCTGCGCGAAGCAGTTCATGTTCCTTTTCGTAAACCGACGGAGTAGCTGAAACAAGAAGCATTCTGCTGATATGGCTTTCGAATTCCTCAAAGTTAAGAGGACGGTTGTCCAAGGCGGAAGGCAATCTGAAGCCATAATCCACAAGAGTTGTTTTTCTTGCATGGTCTCCGTTGTACATTCCCCTTATCTGCGGAATTGTCATATGAGACTCATCCACTATAATAAGGAAATCGTCAGGAAAATAATCCAAAAGAGTATTTGGAGGATCTCCCGGTTTTAAACCGGAAAGATGCATGGAATAGTTTTCTATTCCGGAGCAGATTCCTGTTTCCCTAAGCATTTCCATATCAAAATTTGTTCTCTCATAAATACGCTGAGCTTCAAGAAGCTTATCTTCACTCTTAAAATATTTAACTCTGTCGTCCAGTTCTTCCTCAATATCGTGAAGAGCCTGTTTCATTCTTTCAGCTTCCACTACGTAATGAGAAGCCGGAAAAATAACCACATGCTCGAGTGTACACTTTGTTTCTCCGGTAAGAACGTCTATTTCCGAAATCCTGTCTATTTCGTCCCCAAAAAACTCCACTCTTATGGCAACATCTTCAGATGCAACCGGAAAGATTTCCACAACATCTCCTCTTACTCTGAAGGTACCTCGCTTAAAATCCATCTCATTTCTTGAATATTGAATATCTGCAAGGTTACGCAAAACATCGTCCCTGTCTCTTTCCATCCCCGGTCTTAAAGAAACCGTCATATGCTGATAATCTATAGGACTTCCCAAACCGTAAATGCAGGAAACGCTGGCAACCACAATTACATCCTTTCTCTCTGTAAGGGATGCTGTGGCGGAGTGACGAAGCTTATCTATTTCATCATTAATAGCCGAGTCTTTTTCTATATAAGTATCCGAGGACGGAACATAGGCTTCCGGCTGGTAGTAATCGTAATAGGAAACAAAATATTCCACCGCATTTTCCGGGAAAAACTCTTTCATCTCTCCGTAAAGCTGGGCGGCGAGCGTTTTATTGTGCGCTATTATAAGCGTAGGAACATTAAGTTCTTTAATTACATTTGCCATCGTAAAGGTTTTACCTGAGCCTGTAACACCAAGAAGTGTTTCAAACTGGTTACCTTCTTTAAAGCCGTTTACAAGTTCTTTTATTGCCTCCGGCTGGTCTCCGGTAGGAGCAAACTCGGAATGCAAAACAAAATGATCCATAAAAGCCTTTGTCCTTTCGAAAATATGTTCGGCACAATTATACCACCAACGCTGCCCTATATCAAGTTAAATATCTGAGAAGCTTTTGTCTCTCCTCTCTTCTGTCCATACTGAATCTTTCAATCTTGTTTATGGCATAATCTCTGAAATAGGACACCACTCTCGGATTCTTAATAACAAACATAAGATTGGGCTCTGTCATTCGTATTACAACAACCCTTTTGTCCGTCATAAGAAGCTCTATATTTTCAAAAAATCCGTTGGCAACCTGGTAAATATGAAAATCTTCATCATTATCCAGTTTATTTATAACTGCTCTTACGTGTTCTTTAAACTCTTCTCTCGTGTAATAAACTGTACCAAGAGGATTAAGAGGGACTAAAACCTTACCCTCGTCCACATCCTCCATTCTGATCTTTGGAATAAATTCGTAAGTCTTACCCCTTCTTCCGATACTCTCAATGGCATTCTTCCAATTCTGCCAGTAACTTCTTGCCGCAGATGCCTTTTCTTCGTCAACACCGGATCTTTTAATTATAGCCTCAACAAGACTTTCCGGCATAGACGAAGTGGCAAGCCTGGTCATCATTGAATATAGCATGTTGTCGTTTTTAATGATATTTACAACTCCCACATCTGTTGAGATGTTAGGGTCAAGCATCTCAAAGACAGGATCGCAATATGTGTCTACTATCTTTTCAAAGAGTTTAATGTGAATTGCAGCAAGGTCTTTATCATTTTCGTAGGTAAAAATAATGCCGGCTCTATCCCCACCCGCGTGTACAGCTATGGCATCCGCACCGGTATCACAGCAAAAAAGCGAGCAGGCAACATCCACGCTTTTTGGTCTGTAACAAATATACGGCATGACTTTTCCGGATGTATAAAAGGGAATCCATTTCTCAGAAATATCCGAAAACTGCATAAAGGAACTGTCCACAAAGTTTACCACATGTATTTCAACGCCGGATACTATGCACATACCCACACATGTTTTCCATTTTTCAAAAAAGTCCCTGTCGCTGTACAGCCATGAAGAGTCTAAGGTGGAAAAAACATAAAACCTTTTGGCACGGGTGTCGATTGCGTTTACCAGAATTCTTAAAAACAACTCTTTCTTTTCTTCAACGGTCTTGTAAATTCTTCTTTTATCATTTCTTACAGACTCTGCTATTGTCTCAAAATCAGCTCTGAGTTTTTTTGCATCATCGACGTTATCATTTGTATAATCTATGGCATCAAATATGCTGTCTATTCTTAAATTACTTCTCTCTTTTTTGGTATCAAACATCCATTCATTAAAAAATTTGTAGGATGTTTTATTCATAAGCTTTTGAGGTGAAAAGTCCATTAATTTCGCCAATTCTTCCGTTCTGTTTTCTGAAAGTGCCTTTGTAAACAAGAACTCACAGATTTCGTCCGAAAGTGCGTGGTTTGCCTTGGGAAAACGGACCCCGGTCCTTAATCGACTTATCTGGGAAGGGTCTATATTTACTGCCCTGGCAAGCCTTATATTGGAAAGATCCAGCAAGTTCATTACACTGTCCAGACGCTCCGCAAACATAGAATTTCTTTCCTCTTTAGCCCGTCTTTTTCTTTCTTTTTGCCTTTCCAGCTCTTCGGCTCTGAATATCGCCCTTTTAATATAATAATCTTCCGTTGCATCTTCAGGCTCATCATCTTCCGTTTCATCATAAAGCCAGTCTTCAATATCTCTCTTTATATCCTCTTCATTTCCGGAAGAGGAGTTGACCAGTGCACACAAAAAAGGTATTGTATTTTCTCTTTCGGCATAACGATAAACTCCATCCACAAGTCTTGCCACCGTAGGACTCTCCTTTTTTGGAGATCTTGCCCCGGTTCTTAATCTGCTTATGTTGGAGGCGTTGCCCCCGGAAAGAAGGGCTATATCTGTATTGGAAGCCCCTATACTTCCCAAAAGTTTTATAACTTTATTTGTAAACATTCTTTTCCCCTTTATTTGCTATTTTTTTCTATTTTGTATTCCATATAAAATGTTAACAGTTTTAACAATTCTGTCTTTTACTTATCTTAATGTCTTGAGTATAACATTTTATGCCAACTTTTCAAGGCGTTATGCCAAAATTTTTGGCATTGACAATAGTATGCCAAGAAGTAGACAAATACTATATTTAGATATATAATGCAACTGTTATGTGAGAGTGATTTAAATCACATCAACCAACTGTTATACGGATGGCTTTTGGGAGCCTTCCGATGAATTTGCTTAATCCTAAAATTTTGTGATACTATCCCCGTAAAAAGAGCAGTGATTCTTCACTGTTCTTTTTCATTTTTATAAAACATCGGGTTGTTATAATTCAAATAAGCTTTCCCTATCATTTGTATTTAAATGAATTTCTCAAAATAATGTTAACAGAATTTAACAAAAACGGCGTAAATAATACGCCGTTTTCAGTAAATTTCTATATTGTTTTTACTAAATTAATTCTGTCCGTAATAAGCATTAGGGCCATGTTTACGGTAAAAATGCTTGTCCTGCATTTCCTGCGGTGCGGTTTTAATCTGAGGATTGAGTTGTTCTGCTCTAAATGCCATCTTGGCAACTTCTTCAAGAACTACCGCATTGTGTACCGCTTCTGCTGCATTCTTCCCCCAGGTAAATGGACCATGGTTTGCACAAAGGACCCCCGGAGTATAAACCGGATTCTTACCTTCAAACACCTCTATTATAGAAAGACCGGTGTTCTTTTCGTATGCTTCATCAATTTCTTCCTTAGTAAGATTTCTCGCGCATGGAATACTGCCTCTGAAATAATCTGCATGAGTCGTTCCGTAACATGGAATTTCTCTTGCAGCCTGAGCCCAGGAAGTTGCCCAAGGAGAATGTGTGTGTACAACTCCTCCTATTTCAGGCCATGCCTTATAAAGTTCAAGATGAGTCGGTGTATCCGAGGAAGGACGATATTTTCCTTCAACCACCTTTCCATCAAGATCTACAACAACCATATCTTCCGGAGTAAGCTTTTCGTAGTCCACACCGCTGGGCTTTATCACAAAAAGACCTTTTTCTCTGTCTATTCCGCTGACGTTTCCCCATGTATAGGTAACAAGGCCTCTCTTCGGAAGCTCCATATTTGCTTCATAAACTTCTTTTTTTAACTGCTCAAGCATCTTTTTATCTCCTTACCTATTATAAATCCGTAACCGCAGCTCTTTCCGCAGAAAGACCGGCTCTGTAGCTTTCCATAAACTTGTTAAAGCCACAAACATCATCTTTGTCAGGCTCCATTGTAGAACCAAATGTTACGGCAAATACTCTGTTCGCAAGGAAATCATCAAGAGTTTCATCATCTTTTTTCATAACGGCATATGCGGAAAGAAGGGCACATCCCCATGCACCGCCTTCACCTGCTGTTTCCATAACGGTAACAGGGGTATTCATTGCTGCCGCCATAAAACTCTGTCCCACATTTTTGGTCTTAAAGAAACCGCCATGACCCACAACTCTGTCTATAGCACAGTTTTCTTCGTTAATAAGAATATCCAGACCTATCTTTAATGCTCCAAGTGAGGAATAAAGATGAGTTCTCATAAAGTTTGCAAGGTTAAATGCTGCATCCGGCTTTCTGACAAACAAAGGTCTGCCCTCTTCAAAATGGGTAATGTGCTCACCGGAAAAATACGGGTAAGACATAAGTCCGCCGCAGGCTTTATCTCCTTCGAGTGCCTTTTCAAAAAGCTTTGTGTAAAGTTCGTTTTTATCAACCTTAATACCCATTGTTTCTTCAAAGTCGGCAAAAAGATTAACCCATGCATTTATGTCTGAAGTACAGTTATTGCAGTGAACCATTGCAACCGCATTTCCTGTAGGTGTTGTAACCATATCTATTTCTTTATGAAGATCTTTAAGATCGTTTTCAAGAACAACCATTGCGAAAACACTGGTTCCTGCGGAAACATTACATGTTCTCTTTGCAACAGAATTTGTAGCCGTCATTCCGGTTCCGGCA
>JAILFQ010000331.1 GCA_024697505.1 Lachnospiraceae bacterium | reverse complement strand
ACGTAAAGGTTACAACCTACGACGGCAGAGCCTATCTTAATGCAGACACCTCATCCTTAATGATGGCGTCTATAGCCTTCATGCCAAGAAGCTCTACAGGTGCTTTATCATCTGTCATAAGAAGGTTTCCTGCCTTGTATTCCTCAAGCTTTGCATACACATTTTCCATCATTGCCTTAAGTCTTGCATCCTCTTCAATCTTAAGGTTTTTCGAAAATCTGCCCACAATTTCAGGGTTGTTTGACGCAAAAAGTTCTCTGTTGGTGGAGCCGGAGGCATTTGCGGTATAAACCGCATCAAAGACTGCGCTTATTGTGTCCGAAAGATAGGCTGTAATACCATCTTCATCATCTGTACGCATATTCATATTTACAACCATAACACCATCCTCTGTAAGATGGTCTTTAACCAGAGTAAAGAACTCTATGGAAGACATCTGAAAAGGAATTGTTATATCCTGGTAAGCATCTACCATTATTACATCATAAGTTTCTTTGTCTGCATTAAGATAGGCTCTGCCGTCGTAGGTTGTAACCTTTACGTCTTCCGGAAGCTCAAAGTATTTCTTTGCAAGCTCCGTAATCTTACCGTCTATTTCGACCCCGGAAATATCCATATTGTTAAAATAGCGCTTACACTGGGTTGCAAAGGTTCCTGTTCCGTTACCCAGGATCAAAACCTTCATGTTTTCCTTTTCATAAAGCCCTGCCATATAAGGTGCAGCCATGGCAACGTCATAATACATTCCGGTCAGACCACCGTCTTTTAAATAGACCGACTGAACGCCAAAGAGAACATTTGTTGAAAGTACAACCTCTCTGTCATCCTCATACACCTGAAGGTAGTTGTAAACCGATTCTCCTTCATATGTAAGCCCCGTCTGCCAAAACGCAAATGAATTATTGTGGCCGAAAACGCAGCAGACGGTAAAAAGCAGGATTCCTGCCACTACCCTTCCGGCCTCTTTAAAATTTCTTTTTATACCGCCGCTTACAAAATAAACAATTGAAAGCGTCAAAAGAATCCCTGCAAAGATCAAAAAAGTTATGCTTGTTCCCACTGCGGGAATGCTTATAAATGTGGGTACGAAAGTGCCTATAATACTTCCTATGGTGTTAAAGGCATTAAGTTTTCCCACTACACTTCCGCTGTCAGAAAGAGAATCCACAGAAAACTTAACAAGGGAAGGGGTTACGGTTCCAAGAAGGAAAAGCGGGAACACAAAGATCACCATACAAGCTGCAAAGCCGGCTATTACAAGGAAGTTTGAGTTAATTGCAAAAACCAGCAAGGCCGATATTCCGATTATTATATATTTGCCCACGACAGGTATTGCAGCTATCCATATTGCGGCAATTATTATTCTTGCGTACAGTTTATCCGGATTTGGGTCTTTATCGGCCTTCTTACCGCCGTAAAGATTACCGAGTGCCATGGCTATCATTATAGTACCTATAATGATGGTCCAGACTATCTGTGATGATGAAAAATACGGAGCAAGAAGTCTGCTGGCCCCAAGTTCCACTGCCATAACGGACATTCCCGCAAAAAACTCCGTAAGATACAAATATAGTTTGTTTTTTAGAATAGGCCGACTGCGTAAGCTTGCAGCATTGTCGGCTTTTGCACTTAAATTTTCAGACACTGCGTTTTTCCAACGGCGAATCTGTAAGACTGCCGTTTTTCCTTTCTTATGTATAGCCGCCACCTGTGCCTTAACGGGCCGGAAGCGAAAATTTCTTTTATTGCGTTAAAAAAGCCGGGCTTCTATGTGAAGTCCGGCTCCGGATTATCTTAAAGGAACTTTGTAACTTCATCCACTGCTTTTCTTGGTCTCATCTTAAGAGGTCCGTCTGCAACTCCAAGAGCTATTACAGATGTTATCTGCTCATTCTTTGGAATTCCGAAGTCTTTTCTTAATGCAGCTGCATCTCTAAGTCCCATAATCAATGTATCCAGACCATGTTCCTTTGCAGCAAGAATAAAGTAGGCATTGGAAAGGCCAAGGTCATATGCTCCCCACTTGTTGCTAAGTTCATTTTCTGCTACTCCGGCAGAGAATCCGGATATATCTCTTACAAAAGTTGTTACCACAAGTGCGGCATTTTTTGAACTGTTGCGGTTAAACTCAGGTAAAGCAGCCGCAACCTTTTCTATGCTTTCAGGTGTGTTTGCAACATAATATCTTGCTGTTTCGGAGTTTTTCCACGAAGGAGCCTTTAATGCTTCTTCAATTATCTCCTTAATGGTCTCATCTTTAATCTGCTCTTCCTTGTAGCTTCTTGCAGATCTTCTTACTTCTATTAATTCCTTAAAATCCATGTAAAACACCAACCTCTCAGAATTTTTTTGAAGCCCGTAAATCCGTATTCATCATTACCGGCTCATATATAAACTTTATCATTTTATGCTGCGTAAAACAAGTTAGGAAAAAGATTTTATATAAAGTTAAGATGTAAAAAAAACGGCACACTCTTTCGAGTGTGCCGTATAAATGCCTTTAATTACTTCTCAACATCAACGATGAAAAGCTGAGCAGGGAACTGGCTTACGCCAACGTTTGCTGCATTATCGCCGAGAATATACTTTGTTTCAGATGCTGAAACGGTATTATAAGTCTTGTAAGTTCCAAGATAGTATTCTTTTTCATCAAGGACCTGA
>JAILFQ010000274.1 GCA_024697505.1 Lachnospiraceae bacterium | reverse complement strand
ACAAGAGTAATAACCTCAGACTCTGCAAATACTGTACACTGAGCTGTAATAGGAATTACATTCTTTGCTGTAAGAGAAAGCTGAGAGAACTCAGGAAGAGTCATTTCGAAAGATCTTGCCATTGCTTCATAGAAACGACCTGTACCGGCGGCACACTTATCATTCATCGCAAAGTTCTTAACTGTTCCGTCTGTATCAATGCTTATACCCTTAACGTCCTGTCCGCCGATATCTATAATTGCCTTTACGGATGGGTCTGTTACATGAACACCCATAGCATGGCAGGAAATCTCGGAGATGTTTTCATCCGCAAAAGGAACCTTGTTACGTCCGTAACCTGTACCGATAAGATACTCAAGATCTTCGGAAGACTTAAGTCCAACCTTCTGTGTTACTTCCTCCATGGCAAGCTTTGCAGACTGCTCGGAGTTGATCTTGCTCCTTATAGTTGTATCTGCACAGATCTTTCCTGTTTCGTCAAGAATAACCGCCTTTGTATATGTGGAACCTACGTCACAACCACCAAAAAATTTCATATTATTTTGCTCCTTTATAATTATTTTTCACACACTGTTTTTATTTTATCACATCATATTCTCATCATCAAACTCAAGAAGAGTAGGATCAACCGGCTCAGCCTTCATAACGGTACGCATGTACTCGTTTACTTTGCCCCTCATGGTCTTACGGGAAACGGTTCTCGGGTCCATAAGGTCATGCTCGATCCAGATCATATGATATCCTTTGTCTCTTGCCTGTTCATCAAGAATACCCTGAAGAGTAGCCATGTTCTTACATGCAACGTTCTGGTACATAATAATGATGTCTATGTTCCAGGCCTCGCACTGTGCCCAAAGCTCATCAACTACGTTCTTGTAACCACCGTTGGTATGACGTCTCATAACCATTCTCTCATACAAACGGGCAAGATCCATAAGTGCTTTTTCTTTATCTTCTGTCTCCATAGGTTTTGTAAAGTTAAGGCTTTCCATCTCAACGAGAATGTCTACGCCCCAGCAGTTTGCAATCCAGTTGGAGAAGTTTGCGTAATAATGTGCAGGACAAGACCAGACAATTCCTCTGTATTTCATCTTGCCTACCCACGGTTCTTCCTTTCTCTCGTAGGCCTGAAGCATAAGCTTGTTAACCTTCTTGCAGGTCTTAATAACACGCGGGTCCGCACCACCGTCCATTTCGTAATTCCATTTACGGAAAAGTTCGTAAACAGGGCCTATAAGCTGAGGATACTGAGTTTTGTTTACTTCCCACTTTTCAAGTTCAAAAGCAGTTTCCTGATTGAAACGCTTCATTGCTGCAAAATAAGCATCCCAGTTCCACTTGGCACCTGTCTGCTCTTCAATAAACTTTATACATGCCTTTATATCTTCCGCACCGTCTTCTACCGTCTCTTCGTATTCGTAACGAACAGGGAAGGTAAGATGGAAAACAGGAAGATCCGGAAATCTTCTGGACATGTAAGAAGAAGCCATAACGGAACCATCACACGGCATGGAGCTGGAAATGAAGCACTGTCCCATATGAGGAAGCGCATCCACAACAAGCGCTCCGCATTCAGATGATGGAACCGGACAAGCATCCGCAGGAAGACCAAAGCTTTCTACAGCGTCTATGTAAGGAACACAGGTAAGCTGGTCTATCTCGGAAACAAGGAATACCGGCATAAGCTGGTAAGGAATTCCAAGGAGATCCGGGAAACCTGCCATAATCTGTCCCATGGTCATTTCGTCCACAAGAACAACCTTCTTGTTAAGCTCTGCACTGTTTCCGTTCTTTTTATCGCATTTAGCAAGGAAAACAAGGTTTTCCGCAACGTAACGGAAAATGTCATATATAAGTGTATGGCTCATTCTTAGAGCGGTTCCGCGCTGTCCAAGCGTATTCTTGTCCATAAAACCTACACAGCACATATAGCTTATCATCCAGCGGTAATAGAATGTAGCGTTAAGTGCAGGGAAAAGATCTTTTGAAAATGTTGCAAGAAGCATTCCCCACATACGGCACCATTCGTAGAAGTCGTAAGCAGTGTCTTTAACACCTCTCCATTCACGACGAACCGTTGCCATATCTCCGTTTCTGTAAAGCTTACCAAGCTGTTTTTCACCGTTTTTAATAAGGTCGGCTTTCTCAGCGGTGCTCATTTGCTTAAATGATGCAGCCTCTTTCTTAATACGGTCTAAGGTATTAAGCGCCTTACCCTTCATTTTTTCTTTAACAGCCTTCCAGTCCGTTTCTTTAACCATGTCTCCTATAATGGAGCCGACTTCTTTAAAGTTTTCTATTTGGGCTTTCCAGTCTATATTGTCTTTAGCACGGAAGAATTTCGGATTTGGATACTTTGTCTTCTTTTCCATTACGCCACCCCTCCGTTCTTATTTATACGCTTAATTTCAAGAGATTCTACAAAAGCCTGGAAACGGGTACGAAGCTGTCCCGAAGACTTTGCATTGTAAGGACGGTCTATGGAAAGGACCGGCCACTTATACTCATCCGCCATAATGTGGCTTACAAGTGCTCTTTCAAATCCCCAGAAATCGCAGAATTTCATCTGTTCATAAATGATTCCGTCCGCATTGTACTCTTTTGCAAGTCTGTCTGCAGTCTCTCTGCGCTGTGCAACTTTGTCATCGGAAATATATCTTGCACATTCGGAATGCTGCATGTAAAACCTGCAGATCTGGTCCAAAGCAGGCTCCGAGTCATTAAGTTCTATAACCTCACGTCCCGGTGTTGAACCGAAGCAGTATCTGTCTGAAACCACCCTGGCCCCACATTCTTCAATAAGCTTTGTAAACTCAGGGTCGTCAATTTCGCTGCCCACAATAGCAACTCTTGCGCGGAAAGCAGGCTTTGCATCCGGCTTTCTTCCCTTAAGTTCCTCAAGCGTTTCACGCAAATAAGGAAGTATGTACTTCTTTGGGCATGTGTAAGATACCAGATTGAGAATGTGGTATTCATACCCTGTAATAACCGGATTGTCAGCCTTTCTCATCTGCCCTATCTCGGTTAAGATCTTACATACCTCGTTATGTTCCTCAACAGCCTTTCTTATAGCCGCATCGGAAGTGTCAACTCCGTATTTTTCCGTCATTACATCAAGAAGACGAATCCTCATCTGCTTAATATAAGCCTTTACCGAATACCCTTCCACCTTATATGGCATGTCGGTATGTGTAACAAAAAAGTTTGGTTTTGAATTCATTTTTAACAGCTCGAAATGCTCGTAAAAACGATTCATCATTGAGCAGGCATCCACGCCCGCAAGTCCGTCGAGGAAGTTAAAACCTCCCTCAATACCCCTTTCCGTAAGTGCTCTTGCATATTCACATGTGTAATTGGACATATAGTATGTTGCTATGTCAATTGACCCCGTTCTCGGAGCACGTATACGCACCGAAAAGCAGTTATCAACATTAAGCAGCACCTCAGGAATGTGGTAACATGTGTACCCAATAGCAAGTTTTCCGTCTGCTTTGGCCTTTTCAACAAGCTCATTGTCTGCATTGTCGAGAAGATTCTCAAAGTAGATCAGGTGTTTTAGATCCTTCAAAAAGCTGGTCCCCCTCTCTTAAATGATGTCCAGTTTTTCGAGAGCCTCCTTCGCACCAACAATAACAGGCGCATCCTCAGGAAGATCGAAAACCGTTCGCCCCTGTATGTCATTTGCCTGATGTTTGGCATCGTTTCCGATATACGCCAGTACCTCTGTTCCTTCCACATGAATATACGGTACCATAGACATATCCTCAATTCGATTAATGATCGCCCCACATCGCTCATACATAACGAGGTCGTCCGCAACACCCTTAATGGTGTCAATAACCCTTGTACCCTTCACACTCGGGTCTGAAATAAGAATTAAATGTGTTACCTTCTCCATTACACGACGATTGATCTGTTCAATCCCGGCTTCGCCGTCTATTACAACATAATCAAAATCGTGAGATAAGAGATTAATAACCTCCTTAAGATAAGCATTTACCTTGCAATAACAGCCGGCCGCTTCCGGTCTTCCAATTGCCAGGAAGGAGAACTTTTGCTGCTCAACCATAGTGTCAAAAATACGAAACCTTGCTTCCCCAAGAAGCTCTATGGCTGCTTTTTGCTCTCCGCTTTCCACGTTTGTTATAATACTTTTTCTGATGTCGTCCAAGGTCTCTTTTACCTCTACTCCAAGGGCTGTACTCAGTCCAATGGCAGGATCTGCATCAATTGCAAGTATTCTCGCATCCGGGTAGCTTTCTGTAAGGAGTCTTACGAACGCCGCGGATACGGAGGTCTTCCCAACTCCTCCCTTGCCTGCAACAGCAAGGATCTTTGTCTGTCTTTCCATTAGTTAATCCTTTCGCACCGAAGCTTTGATGCTTTCTTTTCCGATACTGCAAACGAAAAATGGGCGCACCTATCCCATGTAACATATATCGTTTTAATTTTAACATGAATTCGGTAAATTTACAATAAAAAGGAAACACTTTCGCTCCATTGATTGTGCACTTTTCCATCAATAGAGACAGATTTTTAACAATCTTACCCGCTTTTGCCACTCTTTCAATTGAAGGGGGTATCCTTTTGTGTTATCATTAAAGTTAGCTGAGGGTGTAACTTATTAATGTGCAGTATCATTATGTATGAAAGTGAGGGTTTACTTTGAAAAAAGATGTCTTAGTCCAACAGCTGGTAGACAGCTTCGGGAACTGGGTCCGCAACGAGGGGAAGGAAAACGTTGCAGGCGGAACCGGTAGAATGACTAAAGAACTCTATCCGTATACGTCCATGTTCTCACCGATTCAGATTAACAGGCTGACTGTTAAAAACCGTCTTGTTATGGCACCTATGGGGAACTGCCAGATGGCCGAGGAAACCGGCCGCCCAAATGATAAGATGCTCCAATACTTCTTTGCCAGAGCAGAGGGCGGAATCGGTCTTCTTACAACAGGACTTATTCCTGTCAGTCACCACATTGACTCTTCTGTTACAGAAAAAGGCAACTATTCCTATTTCCCAAGAATTGATGGGACTCGTACAAACCTTATGGGCTGGAGAGACCTTGCTCAGGGTGTGCACGCAAGAGGAAGCCGAATTTTTATCCAACTTACACCGGGCCTTGGCCGCGTAGGAAATCCTCAGTGTCTCCTTACAAAGCTCCAGCTTCCGGTTTCTGCATCCTGGAATCCTAATTTCTATCTTCCGGATGTTCCTTGTCGTCCACTCACAGATTTAGAATGCGATTTAATAATTAAAAATGCCGGCCAGGCAGCGCTGGACGCCAAAACCATGGGACTTGACGGAGTATATCTCCATGGCCATGAGGGTTACCTTTTAGACCAGCTTACAAGTCCTGCTTTTAACAGAAGAAAACTGGGAAAATACAAAGACTGGCAGCGCTTTGGAATAGATCTTATCAAGAAGATAAGAGAAAAAGCAGGACCTGCCTTTCCAATAATGTACAGAATAGATTTATCTCTTGCACTTGAAGAGACATACGGAGAACGCATGAATACCGTTAAAAGTCTTAAGAACTTTAAAAACGGAAGAAGCATAGCGGAAACTCTGGATTATATGGAAAACCTTGTTAAAGCAGGCGTGGATATGTTCGACGTAGACCTCGGCTGCTACGACAACTGGTGGCTTCCGCATCCACCTGCAGGCATGCCTTCCGGTTGCTTCCTTGATGTATCCAAAGTTGCAAAAGAATATTTTGCAAAGCGCGGAATCCTTTCAAACGCAGGAGTTCCTGTACCTGTTGTAGCAGTGGGAAAACTGGGCTACCCGGATATTGCGGAGAAAGCTTTAAGAGACGGAAAGTGCGACATGGTTATGCTTGGGCGCCCTGTACTTGCCGACGAAAACTGGGCAAATAAGGCTTATGCCGGTAACGTTTCCGAAATACGCCCATGTATAGGCTGTCAGGAAGGCTGCGTAAACGAATTTGTTGAAGCCGGCCATCCGCAATGTGCAGTTAATCCAAGAACCGGTTTTGAAGAACTTCTTCCCGCAATTCCTGCAAAAGCCGAAAAAGTTAAAAAGATCGCAGTTGTGGGTGCAGGATGTGCCGGTCTTAACTTTGCCGTTACAGCCGCAAAACGCGGTCATAAAGTGGATGTGTTTGAAAAAGAAGGAAAAATGGGCGGAAAAATGCACGCAGCAGGCGCTCCTCTTTCCAAATACGAACTCCACAACTATATGGAATGGCTCATTAACACCGTAAACAAAACCGAGGGTGTAAAAGTACACTTAAATACAGCCGTTACAACCGACTCGTTAAAGGAAGGCAAATACGATGCCATAATTTTTGCCAACGGTGCAAGAGAGGGTCAGCCAAAATTTAAGGGTCTTGAAAACGTCCGCCATATAGAAGCGGTACATTTGCTTACACATCCGGAAGAACTTCTGGACACAGATAAAAAGATTGTTGTTATAGGCGGTGGCGCAGTCGGTCTTGAAACCGCATACTGGCTTGCTACGGAAAAAGAACGCAAGGTTTCCTGTGTGGAAATGAAAGAATACTTTGAAGACGGTGCTTGTACCGCCAACAGAGGCCACCTTATCCATTACTTTGAAAAGGACGGCGGAAAACTTGTAAACTGTGCAAGGGTTATGCGTTTTGAAGATGGAGCCGTTATTTATGCCCATAATCTTTCAAAAGCGGTTCCGGATCCATATTGTACCTGGAGCCCTATAATTCCTAAGAATGTAGAGAACCCGCTGGCTCCTAAAATGACCAACGAAGAAGTTATTGAGCAGGAAAAAGCAGACCTTTTTGTACTTGCAATAGGAAACAGAGGAAATGATACTCCTTTCCTTGAAGCGCAAAAAGCTCATATTTCCCCGGAAATTCACAATATCGGAGACTCCTACAATACACAGGCTCCGGGAAATATGTGGCAGGCAACAAAAGCCGCCTACAATCTTGCTATAAGAATCTAAACAAAAGAGGTATTCTAATGGACTACGAAAAAGAAAGAGCAGAAGCGATAGATGCAGGAAGATACGCATTAGATTGCTTAAATTCAGCGTATGACGAATTAAACAAAGCAGGCGGCTGGGGCATAGTCGACCTTCTTGGCGGTGGCTTATTTACAAACCTTATTAAGCATTCAAAAATGAACCGCGCCTCAGATTATATATCAGACGCAAAGGATGCCCTGACCAAATTCTCCAAAGAACTAAAAGATATTTCTTCACAGATAGATCTTGACTTCAACACAGCAGACTTTTTAAGCTTCGCAGATTTCTTTTTTGACGGATTTATAGCCGACTGGCTGGTACAAAGCAGAATAGACGATGCCAAGCACCAGATTAGCGATGCCATTTGTAAAGTAGAAGAAATATTAAAAAATCTGTAATTAATTCAATATTGTTTATCAATAAAAAATACCGCAGGAAAAACCTGCGGTATTTTTTTATTATATTAACTCCCTTTTATCCCTTTACACTTCCTTCAGAAACACCCTTAATTATGAATCTGGAAAGGAAGAGATAAACCACTATTACAGGTAAGATGGAAAGAAGTATAAGCATATATACCTTTCCCATATCAAACTTTGCGTAATCCGCACTTCTGAGAGCTGCTATCATAATAGGAACAGTCTTTAAATCAGCCTTGTCGATTATCATTCCCGGAATAAAGAAGTTGTTCCAGGAGGCAACAAAGGAGAATATCATCTGAACCGCAATAGCAGGCCCCATTATAGGAAGTACGATCTTATTAAATGTGTAGAATTCCGATGCGCCATCAACTCTGGACGCCTCCACTATTTCAAGAGGAAGTATGCTTTCCATGTATTGCTTCATGTAGAAGAAGACAACCGGTGCAGCTATTCCCGGAACTATAAGAGGAATATAATTATTTGTAAGTCCCAGTACGTTGCACATCTTTACAAAACCTACAGCCGATATCTGTGAAGGTATCATCATTATGGCAAGGATAAATGTAAATGCGGCTTTTTTAAGCTTAAACTCATAACAATGTATGCCAAATGCCGTAAGTGCAGAGAAATAAGTTGTAAGCACCGAGGATGCAAAGGCGATTATAAATGAGTTTACCATTCCTCGCGGAATATTGATGGATGCATCATTCCATGCATTAACAAAATTTGTTAAAAAGTCCTTGCTCGGGAGCAGCCGGAAGCCCTTGTTCAGATCTGCGTTAGATCGTGTCGAGTTAACGATGAGCAGGTAAAAGAAGAATATGCAAAAGAAAGTAAGTATTGCCAGGATAAGGTAGACAAATATCCTGGAGATTGCCAACATAACTCTTCCTTTCTTGGAAAGGTAATCTGCCGTATTTTGTCTGTTAGATGCCATTATCTTTTACCTCCCTTCTTCGAATGATCTTTCATTCCGTCGTGCGAAACAAGGAACTTAAACACAATATAACTAAGTACAGCCGAGAAGATAAATATGAGCACCGAAAGCGCACCGGCAGAGCCGTAGTTCTTGGATGCCTGTATTTTTCTCTGAACCTGCATTATGAGTGTAAACGTTGTCTCATCAGGCACTCCTGTTCCTTTACTTAAGATATACGGTACATCATACATATTTATACCGCCTATAAGGGACGTGATTACCGCATATGTAAGAATAGGCATTAAAAGAGGAAGCGTTACCTTAAAAAAGACCTTTGTTGAACTTGCTCCGTCTATCATTGCCGCCTCAAAGAGGGATTGGTCTATTCCCATTATTCCGGCCATAAGAACTATTGTTGTGTTACCAAACCACATAAGGAAGTTTATACCCGCAACAAGCCCTCTGGCACTGAACTTATTGAAG
>JAILFQ010000259.1 GCA_024697505.1 Lachnospiraceae bacterium | reverse complement strand
ACAAGAGTGGTGTGCAGCGCTACTTCTATAAGAAGCATTATAATGTACCCCATTCCGTCTCCGATGTTATCAACATCATCTTTAATACGGGCCATAAGTTCTCCCGTATTTGTTTTGTCAAAGTAGTTTACGGAAAGGCTTTGAATATGTGCAAAAATATCCTTTCTCATACTCTTTGTAATATTAAAGTTGGCCATATCGAAGGAATATTCCTTAATATATTGGAAAATTGCCCTTCTTACGGCAATGATAATAATTCCGAGAAGCAGTTTGGTGAGGAGTTCCGTCTTTCCTCCCTTAATTACATCATCAATTATGCTTTTTGTTATTTTTGGCGAGATCATATCTAAGACAACACTTATTACAAGACTGGTTACCCCAAAAAGATAAAGATACCAGAATCTCGCTATGTAAGTTCCGACTTTCTTCATTTTTGTATTATTCTCCCTTTCAATGAAGCGGTCTTACGACCGATACAGCATTTAAGACTTCCTCCCTCGCCTTAAACACCTGCGTTACTTATGCCGCGGAAATTCCGGTTGAACAACCTGAAAAAAAGACACAAAAAAAGCCGCGGCACATAAGTACCACGGCTTAAAAACCAAGAATGGTATTCGGGTATTTCTAACCGAATATATAAGCCGAGGCACTATTTGTTACATCATTAAATTTACGATTTTTACTGAAATTTAAAATGGACATATTTTACTGCCTCGCTTTCTTCATTATTTACCGGCGCCGTCCCAGCACCGACAATGCAATCATATTAAAGAACATATGATTTGTCAACCCTTTTTGAAATAAAAACACTTTTATTTTCCAAGGGTTATCTCAATATTGTTTTCGTTTTCAAGACCTACTTCCGGAATAAAGTTACCGCTGAGTACCTTGCCGTTTAAAACAAGTTTCTTTACACCGCTTTGGGCTTTGTCAGGATTCTTAACTACAATGTTAAGCTTTTTGCCTCTGAAAAGCTTTTCCATCTTAAACTCTTTCCAGTCCGACGGAACAGAAGGAGAAATAACAAGCCCTTCAGGATTAGGTCTCATACCGCAAATACCCTCAACACAACCTACCATAACTGTGGAGGCGGTACCTGTAAGCCAATGTACATGGCTTCTTCCCGCATACGGAGATTCTGTTGCTTCTGTAAACTGACCATGCACATAAGGCTCAATCTCTCTTATCTCTGCCTTATCGTTCATTGCTGCAGGAGAGCTTTCCATAAAGTACTCAAATGCGCGATTTCCATGTCCCATAAGGCTTTCCGCAAGTATTGCCCAACCCTGTGGCTGTGAGAATATACCGCCGTTTTCCTTGGTAGACGGGTTAAATATGTGCATAAGAGCGCCGTCAAAATAATGATCTATATAAGATGGTGCCATTGTTCTTATACCGTAAGGAGTGTTAAGCTCTCTGTGAACACTCTCCATAGCCTTTTCAGCCTGCTCATTTGTTGCAAACCCGGAGATTACAGACCAGCTCTGTGGATTTACCCACATATTTGCTTCCGGATCCTTTTTGGAACCCACAATGACGCCGTCTTCTCTTATTCCACGTATAAAGCGATCGCCTTCATAGCACTTTTCAAGAGCTTCTCCAAGTTCTTTTTGTACCTTGTTAAGATACTCTATATATTCCTTGTCCTGTCTTCTTCCTGCATAATCTCTTAAAACAGACATTGCATAGTAAAGCTGGAAAGCAACGAAAGTGGATTCACCTTTTTTACCAAGTCTCAAGCAATCATTCCAGTCTGCGTGAAGTCCCGCAGGCATCTTGTGGTCTCCAAGACGCTCCATGGAGAAACGCACTGCGCTCTTAAGGTGTTCATAAACCGTATCTTCGCCCTTGTTTGCATATGGTATAACCTCATCAAGATAAGCAATGTCTCCGCTCTCGCCAATATACTTAACTATTGTAGGGAAGAGCCAAAGAGCATCGTCCGCTCTGTAGGACGGGTGTCCTGTTTCCTTAACGTATTCAGGATCATCCGGTGTATTTTCGTGGCCGGCATTGTGTGTATACTTAACAAGCGGAAGTCCGCCGCCGTTGTCCACCTGTGCGGAGAGCATAAACGTAATCTGCTTTTTTGCCATTTCCGGGTCCAAATGAATAATACCCTGTATATCCTGTACAGTATCTCTGTAACCGTATCCGTTACGAAGACCGCAATATATAAAGGAAGCTGCTCTGGACCAAATGAAGGTTATAAAGCACTGATATGCGTTCCAAACGTTTATCATATTATTAAACTCTGCACTCGGAGTCTCAACCTTAAAGTGACCGAGTTTTTCGTGCCAGTACTCCTTAAGTTCCTTAACTTCTTTATCTACCTGTCCCTTTGCATCGTAAGCAGCAATGATCTTGTCTGCCTCTGCAGGGCACTTCTGTCCAAGAATAAAGATTATTTCCTTTTCTTCTCCGGCTTTAAGCTCTAAATCCGTCTGAAGAGCACCACAGGCATTCTTGTTGTAATTGTACTTGTTGCCAAGGTCTCCTCTTTCAACAGCAATAGGGTTTGAATATGTTCTGTAAGGACCAATAAATTCATCAAGGTTACCACAGCTTGAAACAACCTTGCTTCCGCTCATTCCAAGGAATCTTTCGCGGTAGTTGCTTCCTGTGGCGTCTTTTCCGCTGTTTTCATTTATATGCTGAACAACCTTGTTTCCTTCAAAGCTTGTTCTTGTAATAAACTGTGTATACTGAAGATTAATCTGGTCCTGCTCGTAGTTGTTTTCGTTCGTAAACTCACAGAAGCCTGTTACGGAAAGAGAGCGGGCCTTTTTATCAAGGTTTTTAACCTTTAAGCGCCAAACCTCATAAGTCTTTCCCATAGGAACATAGTAGGTTGTCTCTGTTTCAATCTTCTTATATTCGGAAGTGATAACAGTGTATGCGGTGCCATGACGGCAAACGCTTTTATACTCCGAAAAAGGCTTTCCCACCGGCTGCCAGGAAGCAGACCAATAGTCTTTTTCATCATTATCTCTTACATAAATGTAACGTCCCGGAAGCGCCATCATTGAGTTAAATCTGAAACGGATTATTCTTCCGTTTGCGCCGGATTTTACAAAACTGTAACCCGCTGCATTGTTGGAAACAATAGCACCGTACTCCGGTGATCCAAGGTAGTTGACCCAAGGCATTGGTGTATCCTGACGGGTAATTACATATTCTTTGTTTTCAAGATCGAAATGTCCGTAGTTCATCTTATTCTCCTTTAAAATGATTATTTATTATCTCCTTTTAAAAGCCCGAGCGCTTTCTCAAGCTTTACATTTCCCTCTTCGTAGTCCTTTAAAGCACTGTGTAAAAGTTCTGCTGCCTCTCCGCTGACGGAATGGGCAAGCTCGTGCAGTTCCTCGGCATGGTGCTTATTGTGCCCCACCATATAGTTTAAAAGTGCAAGTGCCTCTTCAGGACTCGTCTTTTCCCCGTCATGATGATGGCTGTGTTCATGGTGGTCATGTTCGTGTTCGTGATGGTGATGACCCTCTCCCTCATGATGAGAATCGTCAAAATGCTCCTCAAATACTACCATTAATTCTTCTGCTGTCTTCATATTAACCTCTCCTTTTGCCCCTTCATACATTAAGTAAATTTTTAAGCACTTTCCTTATCTTTAAGGTAAATAAAATTATCCATAAGGTCTATTCTTTCAAGAAGCCCCTCAGCCTCTGTCTGAATTCCCATTATGTCCGTAAAAATAAGTTTATCGCCTTTTTGCCTTACACTTGCAATGTTTTTGCAAAGAAGCTCCTTTTCATCTCCATGGATTTTATATACTGTGGAAAGACACATAAAATTTTACCTCCCTTTCTTACATAATTCTAAATGCAGCATCACCTTTTGTAAAGAAACTAATTAGACTAAAATGAGGTAATTTGGCTAATAATGAATGTAGTTTATTTTTGGGAATTTGTTTGTAATTGACAATCTTTTAACCAAAATGATAATATAAAAGTTGGAACACGATGTTAGTATTGGGTGGATACGTAGTTCGTCTTTTTTGCAGTGTGAGGAGGATAATTATGAGGGATCTTAAGCACCTGATCGAGTTTGAAGACCTGCTCCAGCAGGCCAACAACGATCTGGTAAAGCAGGCAAGATCTGAGGGTAAACGCGCCCTTGGTTACACCTGCTCTTTTATGCCGGAGGTTTTGTTAGACCTTCCGGGATGTTTTGGCGTGCGTCTGCGTGCGCCGGGATGTGTTTCTCCGGATATGGCTACTTATTATATGTCCGGTCGTACCTGCCATTACGGCAGAAGCCTTATGGAACGCGCCCTGGAGGGCGGTTTCAATTTTCTTGATGCTCAAATGGCAACGGAAACCTGCACGGTTACCTGCCGCTTCCAGGAGCATCTGCAGAGAATGGATGTTATTCAAAATCCGGATTTCTTCTGCGAATTCTGTGATGTACCTTTTAAGAAGACAGAAAACAGTCTTCTTCATTACAAAACCCAGTTGCAGGCTCATGTTTTGGATAAACTTAAAGAAAAATTCGGCATAGACACCTCCGACGAAGCTCTTATAAAGGCCATAGAAGAGCATAACGAAGTCTGCCGACTTATTACCGAAATAGGAAGCTACAGAAAGCTGGACAACCCAACAATAACCGGCTACGAATTCCACGTTATAAACCTTGTTACAATGGTATGCCCAAAGTACTTAATTCTTCCGGCTCTCAGAGAAACCGCAGAAGAAATGAAGACAAGAAAGGCAGATCCTAAACCTAACTGGCGTATTAAAGTCGTGCTTGCGGGTGCGGAAAATGATATGCCTGAATTTACAAACCTTATAGAAAGCTGCGGTGCTCTTGTGGTTGCAGACCGTCATTGTTACGGTTCTCTTCCGGGTCGTGAGGAGATTGTTATTAAAGAAGGCGAAACTCCTCTTGCCGCCATTGCAAGACACTACATTGAATACAGCTGCTGCCCTAGATTTATGCCGCAGGACGTAATGAGAGGCAGAAAGCAATATATTGCAGACCTTTGCAAGGAATACAAAGCAGACGGACTTATTGTAGAATCCAACAAGTTCTGCGAATACTGGAGTTACGAGCGTACAATAGACGCCGTAGTCCTTCCGAGAGACTTCGGTATTCCAACCTGCTCTATAGAAAAAGAATACGTTAACTCTGCATCCGGACAGCTTCGAACCCGTTTCCAGGCCTTTGTTGAAAGCGTGGAAATTAAGAAACTGCAGGAAGGAGAGGGCGCATGAAACTTAACATCCTTGAAAAAGTAAAAAACGTTGCCAAATCCATTTCGGAATTCGACGTTAACAAGTTAAAAGAAGCAGATTACAAAAAGCTGGCAAAAGATTTTGTTTACGGCAAGCCCCATGGCGAAAGACGCCTTGGAGACCTTTATCTCCCAAAGACCGGTCTTTACAAGCACAGAGAGTGGCGAGGTCTTAAAGATACCTTTTACTACTTTAATATGATCTGGCTTTACAATTATGCACACATGGTTACGGACATAATGAAGTACGGCGGACTTCCCGCTTTTGTACGCGGCCTTTGGCGTTACAGATGGATGGGCCAGACCTATCTTCCGGTTATGCACTGGTTCGACAGAGGACTAGAAGGCTTAAGAGGGGAGGCACTTCGTGCATCCGCATGGCACTACCGCGCAATGACAAGCGAAACCATACGTCAGTTTATGAGAATGTTTGCGGCAGATGTTTCAAACGGCGGCAGCAAAGAACTTCATGACCACACGCTTGCCCACGACGAAACAGTCTGGGGCGGGATCTTTTATCCATGGAGAAACAACTTTGACGATGTTCCCCTCCAAATGATACCTTACTTTGTTACCTGCCATGTTAACAACCACACCGTTCTCCACTACATAGATGCCGTTCAGTCCATAGGCCTTCCGGGCGACCCTTGCCCTATGTGCCAGGCAGAAGCAGGAATCTTTGTAGACGATGATATGCCGGATTATTATCCTGCTTTTGTAACCTCCAACGAAGCCTGCGACGGTTCCGTTGCCACTTCGGTTCTTCAGGACTGGATGATAAACAAACCGCTTTTTGCAATGCCTCAGCCTATGCAGTTTGACGATCCGCTGGTTCTTGAGCACTGCGAAAGAGAGATTGAAGAATGCTGGAAGTTTATTGAAGAACAGACCGGCCAGCCTTTCAACTTCGAATTATTAAAAGAATATCTTGAAAAACAAAACAAACTTCAGGAATTTGAATGGGAGAAATGGGACGTTGCCGCAAATACAAACTACTATCCTATTAACGGCGTAGCCCAAGCCCTTTACCGTATCTATCAGTCACAGGACGGATACAGAGATATTTGGGCAGAAACAGATAAAAAGGTCAGAAAGATTTTAAATAAGGTTGTGGAGAAGAAAATAGATTCCTTTCCTCTTACCCGTCACAGAGTAATTGCCTGGTCCTGTGCACCCCTTTACTATTCCAACTGGTGTACATGGGCTTACAACTGTTGGGGTCTTAATTGTATCATTAATAGGGACTCCCTTATGTTTGATATGACAATCCGCACAGACACTTACGAAAACTGCCTGCACGATATGGCTGTTTACCATGAATGGGCTCCTATGAGAAGAATGGCCGTCGGCGGTATGCACCACATCTTTGAACTCTGGGACTACATGGAGCGTTTCCACTGCGACATGGTAATGATGTACGACCAGCTCCAGTGTAAGGGAATGCAGGGTGTACACGGTCTCTTTGAAGACGAGTTCCGTGCCCGCAACATCCACGCAATCTGGATGCCACATGCGCTTCCGGACAAGAGAGTGGTTTCAAGAGCAGAAATCAGACAGATTGTAAACGATTATATGACCACCGTTATGCATGAAGAACCGTTAGATCCGTCTCTTCTTGATTTTGACGACGGTGAATCCTGGTAAAGGGAGGGAGAACATGAAAAAATTCTTTAAAAAGCTTATAAAACTCGGTCTTCTGGTTTATGGCGTTCTTTTTACCGTATTCTATTTCGACCTTGACGGAAAGCTTCTCTTCTATGTGGTTGAGCCTTTCCTTGTTAAACATTACGATTCCGTTAAGCGTAAGGATCCTCTTAAGGCGGTCTACGGAATGGATAAACCAAATTACGAATATGACGTTAAATAAAAATAGGCTGTCTGCAGGTAGCAACTGCAGGCAGCCTTGTTTTTTATTGCCATAAGCTTACTAAAAGATCTGTGTATCCGGATGGATCGTCAACCGGCAGTCCGGCAATCATGCAAGCCTGGTTATAGAAGATCTCACAATACTTTTTACCCTTTTCAGGTTCCAGGATCCTTGCCATATCAAGCGCCAAAAACGCTTTGTGTCTTGTATTTACTTCAAGTATTCTCTTAGCCTTCATAGGCATATTTGGAGAAACGGCTTTAAAGTATTTTTCCATTTCAAAGGTTATTCCGCCGCCGGAAGTAAGACAAACCGGATGGGATTTAAGCTTTGTGGAAGCTTTTACCTCATCTATTCTGTCTCCCAGGGTTTCTTTTATAAAAGCAAAGGTCTCCGGGAAAGTATCCTTCTCGTTGTCTTTATTTTCTTCCCCTTCAAGACCAAGGTCTCCGTCTATTACGGACCGGAAAGGTTTATCCTTGTATTTTCTGAACATATCCGCAACAAATTCATCCGCTTTGTCGGTAAAGTAAAGAATGTCCATATTCTTTTCCTTCAAAACCTCGGTTTGCGGAAGTTTATCCAGACCTTCATTTGTGTTGCCGGATGCGTAATAAATAAACTTCTGCTCCTCCGGCATTTTTTCCACATATTCGGAAAGTGTAATAAAATGATCCTCTTTTGAAGACCAAAACATTAAAAGGTCCTGTAATACTTCTTTTTTTGCCCCGTAATCATCAAGAGCGCATACTTTTATTCTTCTTCCGAAGTTTTTGTAGAATTTCTCGTAAGAATCCCTGTCATTTTTGAGCATTCTTTCAAGTTCATTCTTTATTTTCTTTTCTATGTTGGCGGCAATAAGCGCAAGTTGTCTGTCCTGCTGCAGCATCTCTCTTGAAATATTAAGATTCAGGTCCGGAGAGTCTACTATTCCGCACACAAAATTAAAGTAATCCGGTAAAAGCTGCTCGCAGTGGTCTATTATTTTTATTCCGGAAGAATACAATGTAAGCCCCGGTTTAAAGTCCTCTGTATCGTAATTTCTAGGCATATGTGCGGGTACAAAAAGAAGGGCTTTATATTCTATGTTTCCTTCTGCGTTAACGCTTAAATAAAACTGCGGATCGTCCGGGTCTTCATATCTTTCTTTATAAAATGCCTTATACTCTTCTTCTGTCACCTTACTCTTTGGCTTTTGCCATATAGGTTCCATGGAATTTAAGGTTTCGTACTCAAACTTTTCCTCGTATTCCGGGTTCTCCTTTGTGGAACCTTCTTTAAGTTCCGGATGAGGCATAAGCATTTTAATAGGGTAGCGCACATAATCGGAATACTTCTTAACAAGCTTATAAATAGTGTACTCTCTTATGTACTTACTAAACTCGTCTGCTTCCTCGCCGTCTTCCCTGATATGCATAATTATATCCGTTCCCACATTTTCTTTTGCACACCCGGAAACGGTATATCCGTCTGCGCCTTCAGACTCCCACCTGTAAGCCTTTTCTTCGCCGTACTTTTTGGTTTCTACAATTATTTTATCAGCAACCATAAAAGCAGAATAAAATCCAACCCCAAATTGACCTATAATATCAATAGGCTGCGCAGATTCTCCCGCCTTTTCACTCTTTTCAAGTTCCTGCTTGAAACGAAGACTGCCGCTGTTTGCAATCACACCAAGATTATTGGAAAGTTCTTCTTCGTTCATGCCTATTCCGTTATCGCTAACGGTTAAGGTTCTTTTCTCCTTATCAATTGTAATTACAATCTTAAAGTCTTCTCTTACCATTCCCACGCCGGGGTCCGTAAGACTTAAATAGCAAAGCTTATCTATAGCATCGCTGGCGTTGGAGATGATCTCTCTTAAAAATATTTCCTTATGTGTATAAATAGAATTGATCATTAAATCCAAAAGTCTTTTGGATTCGGTTTGAAATTCTTTCTTTTCCATTTTATTAACCCCTGTGCTTCTTCTTTTTCCGATTCTTAACCTTCAAGCCCTATAAAGGCCGCAAGGCTGCCTCTTTTAATTCCCGTAACCCTGTGGGAATACAAAAGATCTTTATTGCATCTTGTGCATACATCGGAAACATGTATATTTTCCTCTTTAACCCCATTCTTTAACAAGGTCAACCTGCAGGCGTTCCAAAGATCCAGATCGTACTTGTCTCCGGTCCTTTTCCTAACAATTTTTTGTGCCTCTTCTTTATCAAAGGCTTCGTAAAACTTTTCTGCCACATCTTCGCTTACTTCGTAACAGTCTCTGCAAATACCCGGACAAATACAGCAAATCATATCTTCAGGTAAAGAGCCGTATTCCGCATTCATTGCCTTAAGTGTTTTCTCGCAGATCTTCCCTACGGTTCCTCTCCATCCGGAATGACAGTTTCCTATAGCTTTATGCTTTTTGTCGTAAAAAAGCACAAGAATACAGTCTGCACTTACAGTAACCAGAGTAATGCCGGGCTCATTTGTAATAAGACCGTCTATGTCGTTATAATCCGGTTTTTCTTTGCAAAGCTTTCCTTTGTCTTCCCCGGTAACTTTTCGTATGTTTACCGTGTGGGTCTGCGCAGAACCCACCAAAGAATCCGGTACGACTCCTATAGCTTCCGCCATTCTCCTGTAATTCTCTTCAACCTTTTCAATATCATCCCCTGTACTTACAGAAAGATTTAATGATGAATAAAAGCCCCCGCTTACACCACCTATCCTGGTGGAAAAGCCATGTTTTACACCTGCTTCTTTTTCAAGCGCCGGAAAGGAAAAGAAATTCACGCCGTTTTGGGCTTCCCGAAGTACAACATCATTCTCTTTGTGGTATTCATATTTTTTCTTAACGTATTCGTACATAATTACCTGCTTATACAAGGACATCCGGACACAAAGATCCGGATGTCTTGCTTATTTTATTAACCTTCTCTTGTTAATCTTTATTTATGTCCTTTTTACCAAAATGAAGTTCTCTCATACCCTCAACCTCATCGCAAATAGGTTTAAGACCGCAAGAAGAGCAATCCGTAGGCATTCCTTCAAGTATTTTGGTAAGCGTCATTGTAATGTCATGAACATTTTTTGCACATTTAACAAGCTCTCCGTAGTTTGCGTCCGAAGCTGTTACAAATATCTGTTTAACATTTAAAACCTTCGGATTTTCTTTGTAGTGCTTTATAAATGTGTTTCCGATCTTTTCAAAGCTTATTCCGCCCTTTATGGCTTCTTTGCTTATTCTTACGTGCTCTCTGTTTGCTTCCGTAGAAGTGCGCATCATAAAGCCCTCAGGAAAGACATGGTATTTTGTAAAATCCATTGCCTGAATCTCCCTGAAAGTCTCCTCGGTATTCTCTACCACCGGTGCAGCACTTGCAGAAAAGTCGTCATCAAAGTCGTCTGCATAGTCATCGTCTCCGGACTCAATGTCTCCGACTTTAATTACCGTTATTCTGGCATAGGTGGAATCTTCTTTAATTTCCGCCAGTTCCGGTCCGTAAACAAGTATTTCGTCTCCGTTAACAAGCTCTGAGGATGTTGTAACGCAGGTAAAGCTTACCGCAGTTTTACCGTTTCCTCCAAGCTCGTATGCGGCATCTCTTGCCATAACAAGTTCAAAATTGGAATTTTCCTTCCAGCCTTTGCTACTGTTATATGCATATTTTTTTGGGGCAGAGGAGCCCAATAACTCCTCTGCCTTCTTTATAACTGCATTGTAAAGTTCCATTAGAATTTAATATCCGCTTTCTTTCGGTCAAAGATTTTATTTACCTGCACATATGCCCATCCAAGTATCTTCTGGTCTAAATTGAAAAAATAGACTATGAAAAGTATGAATGTTGCAATACAGGAAATCTTTAAAAGCCCCCCGATAAATTTTATGAGTTTGCCCATTAACCTGCTCCTTTCAGGATTAAGCCTTAGCCATGCCCTTCTGACGAGCATATTCTGCTGCTCCAAGTGCTCCCATAAGCTGTGGGTCTGTCTTAAGATCTATAACCTTAAGCTTTAACACATGCTCGATTGCCTGCTTAAGACCGGCATTCTTGGCGCATCCTCCCGTAAGAGTAATGGAGTCCGTAGCACCTGCCTTCTTAGCCATAACAAAGCATCTTTTAGCAACTGCCATCTGAATTCCGGCGGCAATTTCATCCATTGGCTTTCCTTCACCCACAAGAGTAATAACCTCAGACTCTGCAAATACTGTACACTGAGCTGTAATAGGAATTACATTCTTTGCTGTAAGAGAAAGCTGAGAGAACTCAGGAAGAGTCATTTCGAAAGATCTTGCCATTGCTTCATAGAAACGACCT
>JAILFQ010000238.1 GCA_024697505.1 Lachnospiraceae bacterium | reverse complement strand
GAAGAACTTAACAGGGATTTGGAGGAAGTGGTACTTAAAACTCTTGGACTTTCTTCCGAAATTGTTAAAGTTACCGGAGAGAATACATACATAATAAAGACTGAAGAACTCAGTCAACAGCAAAGAGCGGACCTTACCGATGCTTTGGTTGAAAAGTATAATGTGGATCCTTCCCTTATCAATACAACAAACATAAGCGGAAGAGTAAGTTCGGAAATGAGGGCGGATGCTGTTAAAGCCGTAATAATTGCAACAATATTTATGCTTATATATATTTGGGTAAGATTTAAGGACTTCAACTATGCTTCAAGTTCTGTTATCGCCCTTGTACATGATGTACTGATGGTGCTTACGGCTTATGCGTTTTTCAGAATAAGTGCCGGAAACACATTCATCGCTTGTATGCTTACTCTGGTTGGTTATTCAATTAATGCTACAATTGTAGTATTTGACAGAATACGTGAAAACATGGGTGCAAAGCTCAAGAAGGAAAGTGTTGACGATATTGTAAACAAGAGTATTACACAGTCCCTTTCAAGATGTATAAATACTTCTTTAACAACTGCAATGATGGTAATAATGCTTGTTATTTTCGGCGTAGAGTCCATTCGTGAATTTGCGGCTCCTATGCTTATCGGCTTTATATGCGGTGGATTTTCATCCGTTTTCTTTACCGGATTTATCTGGGGCAGTGTTGAAAAGAAACTTGAGAAAAAGAGAGACGAGGCTGAGGATTAATGGCTGAGGAAGAAAATTACTTCTCTAAAAAGAAAACAAAGGAAGAACAGGAAAAAGAAAGAAGAATAAGACCTTATAGGGTTCTTGCGGGCTTTTTTCTTTTAATTGTTGCGATAGTGGGAATATTGTACAGATCTGGCAGATTTAAAAAGCCTGTTGATATCACAGACCACAAAGAGTATTTCCTTTATCTTTGCGAGAGTTCTCTTCCAAAAATCAACGCTTCTTTACAAAGTGTTTATAATAAAGATACGACTTCGTATAAAGAAAACGGATCATTGGCTTTAAAGAAGCAGGTTTCGGACCTTTCTTCTTTGGAAAGCATTAAGGATGGCGGGGATATAACAGAGCTTATTAAAAAGCTTGTAGATTCCCTGCCGGAACATAAAGATTTAAAGAGCAATTTAATTTCTCTTACAAAAGAATCTGATAAGACGATTTCTTACGAAAAGCTTATTGCAACAAAAACATCTTCCAAGAAACTTTTTAAAAAGCTTCTTGATTACGAGAAGGTGTTTCTGAAAGAATTTGCTGAAAACTCGTCTTTCCCGGAAACGGAGAGTTTGATCGTAACAATAGATGACATTATAACTTTTCAGGATGTTATTTGTGTTAAGCCCGGTGAAGGTGCGTTCAGAAACGCTCTTGTTCATACTCTCAGGGTTATGGAAGAGGATGCTTATCTTCAAAAAGTCTATGAATCTGCCGGAACTACAGACCTTTCTTATTCTGAATGGATAGCGGAAGAGGTATATAGACTGCAAAACGGAGAAAGTATTTTATCCGGATTGGAAATTGAAGAGTACACCCTTTATGTTAATTCTGCCCATGAAATCCTTGGAAGGAAAGCGGTTTTTGACTACAAGGGTAAAAAATATGAGCTTGAATATGATTCTTCAGTGAAGGGTCATACATATGCCTTTAATTATACCTTCAAAAAAGGCGAAAAGTCTGTAACGGGTTCAGGCAGAGTAACATATATAAGTTCTTGTATAAGCGGAAAGACAAGTTTTACTTTTGAAGAGGGTAACGGAGAAAGTAAGATTTATGATTTAACTTTTTCGGATCTCTTGCTGATCAATCCTGTGGAAGGCCTTGTGAACGGAGGAATAAGGCTGGAATCAGATACATTTAACGGGTATGAGATACAGGCGGATCTTTGCGCTTCAACAGGTCTTATGGCTATTGAAGCATATCTGGTAAAAGAATCTCTTTCAAAAGCTCAAATACTTGTTGAAATAAGCGATTGAAGCCGTTTTTGTATTAATAATTATTTTAGATTT
>JAILFQ010000229.1 GCA_024697505.1 Lachnospiraceae bacterium | reverse complement strand
ACCTCAGGATGCTGAAGGCGCTTTTCCGCCACATCCCTAAGAGACTCATCCAGCGCACCAAAACCTAAATGTTCCTGAATAAACAATATATCCTTTACCTGTTTTGCAGAAGCATCGGCTGCTTTCTTCATATTAGCCGCAAGACAATTAACACCGCGATTAATATTATTTCTTACTTCTTTAACTATCCTCGCATTTTCAAACGCCATTAGTGAAACATGTGCCTCACAGACATTTAAAAGATCCGAGATTCCTTCCGCTTCTTTTACATATACCACAAAGCGGCCCTTTCGTGCAATAACCTTTGCCGAAAGATCAAATTCCATCATTATTTCCGCAAGCATGTCGGAGATTTTTTTACTTCCGACGGCCAGCTCAAAATGATATCCTTTTTCCGGGTCGGTAACGGAACCTGCACACACAAAAGCCGCCGCAAGAAAATTCCTCTTGCAACAAAGCCTTTCTGTAACGATCTTGTCCGGAATATAAAAAACACCGTTTTCTTCTTCATACTCTTTTAAATGGCAGGATGCTATAACTTTCTCCCATTCCCCGGGACTTCCCGAAAAACGTTCTGTTTTAAGGGCGTCCGTTACAAGAGCCAAAAAAGCCTCTTCCTCTTCCGGATTGTCTGTTTGTAATTTTATTACCCTATTCCCATTCATGTCAACACTAATTTTACAATCCAGGGAAATTATAGCGGAAAGACGAGCCAGTTTACAGTGTCTGGACTGGGGAGTCCTGGCCAGTATTTCCTTCTTTACATCACTTGAAAATGACATTTCTGCCATCCTTTCCAATATCTCTGTGCTCTGTTTTTATACCATATCCAAGTCCCATAAGTTCCTCGGAAAGCACATTTGCAAGAGTTACAGACCTGTGTCTGCCACCTGTACAGCCTATTCCTATAACAAGCTGATTCTTGCCTTCATTTATATAATTAGGTATTAAAAACTTTACCATATCTGTAAGCTTTTCTTTAAAAGCCAGGGCTGTTTCGGTATTCATTACAAAGTCCCGGACTTCTTTATCATTTCCGGTTTTATACTTAAGTTCCGGGATGTAAAAAGGATTTGCCAGAAACCTTACATCAAATACGAGATCTGCATCTCTTGGTATTCCATATTTGAATCCGAAGGAAACCACAGTGACCATAAAGTTGTTAAACTTTACATTTCCGAGGAAGATATCTTCAAGTTGCTTTCTTAATTCTCTTGTGAGCAGGCGACTGGTATCTATTATGTGATCTGCTTTCTTTTTAAGGAATTCTATCTGTTCTCTTTCAAGAGCGATCCCGTCTTCAACACGTCCATTTCCCGCAAGAGGGTGGCTTCTTCTGGTTTCTTTATATCTTTCGATCAGAACATCATCCGAAGAATCCAAAAACAGTATCTCGTACTGCATTCCAAGATTCTTCATATTGGAAAGAGCCTCTTCTATCTCCAAAAGTCCCTGTCCGCTTCTTATATCCATGCCAAGGGCAATTCTGTCGTATTCTCCCCTTGTATCACCTGCGGCAAATTCCGCAAACTTAATAAATAAGGGAACAGGAAGATTGTCTACACAAAAGTATCCAAAGTCCTCCAAAACCTTAAGAGCGGTAGATTTCCCGGCACCGCTCATTCCGGTAACTATGACAAATCTCATAAGAACCCCCTTTCATTAAAAAAGAAAGCGAATCTCCGGTTCAAGTTTAACTTCCGTCTTTTCAAATACGGTATCCTGGACAAGTTTTATAAGTTCACAAACATCTTTTGCTTTTGCATTTCCCTTATTTACTATAAATCCGGCGTGTTTTTCACTAACACAGGCATCACCTACATGCGCCCCTTTCAAACCGCATTCTTGAATAAGTTTTCCGGCGAAGTTCCCCTCAGGTCTTTTAAAAGTGCTTCCCGCGCTCGGAAGATCCAGGGGTTGCTTTTCGTTTCTCATTTGTCTGTATGACTCTCTTATTGCAAATATCTCTATCTTTGTTTCTATTTTAAATTTAAAATTAGCAAAAAGAACAATATCTCCGCTGTCCATAACAGCGCTGTGTCTGTAGGAAAGCTTAAGTTCATCTGCGGTAAGAGTTCTGACTTCTCCTTCTTTTGTAAGAACCTCCGCACTGACAAGAATATCTTTTATTTCGTTTCCGTAAGCCCCGGCGTTCATAAATACCGCACCGCCCACAGTTCCCGGAATACCTCCGGCAAATTCAAGCCCGGCAAAACCTTTCTTGCATACCCAAAATGATAATTTGGAAAGGACCATACCTCCCCCCGCTCTTACATTGCAGGTTCCGTCATTCAAATCATCATTATAAGTAAACTCTCTGAACTCGCCGCCAAGTTTTATAATAACACCGTCATAGCCCTCGTCAGACGCCAGCACATTACTGCCGTTCCCAAGGATCACATATTTGACCTTTTCATTGTTAAGAAGGTCCAGGGTCCTTTTCAGCTTATCTGTGTTGTCCACATAAACATAAAACTTTGCCGGCCCGCCTATTCTGAAGGTGGTATGCTTATATAAGGGTTCGTTTACCAACACCCGTTCCGGTGAAAGTATATTTTCAAGTTGAGTTTTTAAATCCA
>JAILFQ010000225.1 GCA_024697505.1 Lachnospiraceae bacterium | reverse complement strand
TGTGGTAGAATCATCATTAGCAAACTGCAAAAGAAAAGAAGGTTTGAAAAAGTTTTTAATAAAGGAGAAAGAAATGGATAAGAACAGGGTTGCCCTTACTCCTCCTATGGGTTGGAACAGCTGGGATTGCTACGGCGCGTCTGTAACGGAAGATGAGCTTATGGGAAATGCCGAATATATGGCAAAGAATTTGAAGAAATACGGATGGGAGTATGTAATATGCGACATACAGTGGTATGAGCCGACAGCCGACTCCCACGATTATCATAAATTTACACATCTTGAAATGGACGAATATTCAAGACTTATTCCTGCTGTAAACCGCTTTCCGTCAGCGGCGGACGGCAAGGGCTTTGCACCGATTGCAGAGAAGATTCACGCCATGGGGCTTAAATTCGGAATTCATATTATGAGGGGGATTCCGCGTCAGGCGGCTTACCTTAATACCAAAATAAAGGGCTCATCCCATACTGCAAGAGAAATTGCCCAGTCTTATTCCATATGTAACTGGAACACAGATATGTATGGCGTGGACCCACATGCGGAGGGAGGACAGGAATACTACGATTCTCTCTTTGAACTTTACGCCTCCTGGGGAGTGGACTTTGTTAAAGTAGACGATATCTGCGTTACAGAGTTCAGAAAAGAGGCTCTCTACTCTGCAAGAGAAGAAATAGAAATGATAAGAAAAGCAATAGACAAGTGCGGAAGAGAGATGGTTTTAAGCCTTTCGCCGGGACCTGCCCAGCTGGATGTTGCAGACCATCTTTCGGCCAACGCAAATATGTGGCGTATGACGGGAGATTTCTGGGACAACTGGAATGCCCTTAATGCCATGTTTGAACGCTGCAGAAACTGGGCACCGTACGTAAAGGCCGGCTGTTTCCCGGATTGCGATATGCTTCCTCTCGGACGTCTTGTTATGAGAAAGAAAGAAGCGGACGGAAAGTACGGACATATGACCAACTTTACCCACGACGAGCAGTACACCCTTATGACTCTTTGGTGTATTTTCCGTTCCCCGTTAATGATGGGCGGTGAAATGAGAGAAAACGATGACTTTACTTTAAACATTCTTACAAACCCGGAAGTGCTTGCACTTTTAAAGGAAAGCTACGGGGCAAGAGAAATGTATAATGATGAGACGGTTACCGCCTGGGAGTCTACGGATAATGCCGGAAACCGCTATCTCGCACTCTTTAACAGAAGTGAAGAGAAGAAAGAGATCTGTCTTGGTTTTGACAGGCTTTTGCTTGGAGGAAGTTACAAGGTCAGAGATCTTTGGGAAAGAAAGGACCTTGGCGAGGTAACGGGATCTGTAAAGGCAGCTGTTAACGCGCATGGAGCAGTCTTGTACAAGCTAACGGATATACGTATAAAGTAACATTTTTGGGGCTCTTTGAGCCCCTTCTTTTTTGCCAAATTTCTGCCATATTTATAATCAGTTGTCTTGTTTTAGCTTCTTTCCTGTGCTAAAATAGGAATAGTCTTAAACGGAGGTACAAATAAATGCCAACACCACATAACTCTGCGAAACAGGGAGATATTGCAAAAACAGTCCTTATGCCGGGGGATCCGCTCCGCGCAAAATATATAGCAGAGACTTATCTTGAAAACGTAACTTGTTTTAATACCGTTAGAAACATGCTTGGTTTTACCGGTACATATAATGGAACCGAAGTTTCCGTTATGGGCGGCGGAATGGGTATGCCGTCTATCGGTATTTATTCTTATGAGCTTTACAAGTTTTACGGAGTAGAAAACATTATCCGTATAGGTTCCGCAGGCGGACTTTCGGATGATGTACACTTAAGAGATCTTGTGATCGCCATGGGCGCATGCACAAACTCAAATTTTGCTCATCAGTACAACCTTCCGGGAACTTTTGCACCTATTGCTGATTTCGAACTTTTAAGAAAAGCGGTTGAAATCGCCGAGCAAAAGGGAGTAAAAGCAAACGTAGGTAATGTTCTTTCATCAGATACTTTCTATACAGATGATGTTAACGAAAACGACCGTTGGAAGAGAATGCAGGTTCTTTGCGTAGAAATGGAGGCAGCCGCTCTTTATATGAACGCTGCACTTTTAAACAAAAAAGCACTTTGCATGCTTACAATTTCAGACCATCTCTACACAAGAGAGGAACTTTCCGCAGAAGAAAGACAGACATCTTTCCATGAAATGATGGAAGTTGCCCTTGAACTTGCTTAATAAAGAGGAGAATAAAGAAAATGGAAAAAGAAGAATTGTTTAAGTATGTAGACCATACTTTACTTACACAGACAGCAACATGGGAAGAGATCAAGCAGATCTGCGACGATGCCATTGCATATGGCACCGCATCCGTTTGCATTCCGCCTTCTTATGTTAAGCAGGCCAGCGAATATGTAGGACAGAAAATGGATGTTTGTACGGTTATCGGTTTCCCTAACGGCTACAACACAACAGCTGTAAAGGAATTTGAAACAAAGGATGCCATTGCAAACGGTGCAGACGAAATTGATATGGTCATCAACATCGGCTGGGTAAAAGACAAACGCTTCGACCTTGTTGAAAACGAGATAAGAACTCTTAAAGAAGCTTGCGGAAACAGAATCCTTAAGGTTATTATCGAGACCTGCCTTCTTACGGAAGAAGAGAAGATCAAGATGTGTGAAGTTGTTACAAATGCAGGCGCAGATTTTATTAAGACTTCAACAGGTTTCTCCAAAGCAGGAGCTACTTTTGAAGACGTTAAGCTTATGGTTGATAATGTGGGTGAAGATGTTCAGGTTAAGGCAGCAGGCGGAATCGCATCATTTGACGATGCATTCAAGTTTGTTGAAATCGGTGCCACAAGACTGGGAACGAGCCGTATTGTTAAACTTGCCAAGAATGAAAAGGCATCCGGATATTAATCCGAAAAATTTTGGATGGTGTACAAAAATATGAATGAAGATACAAAGAAAAAACTTGTAGAAACGGCTATAGAGTACCGTAAAAGAGCTTACTCGCCCTATTCTCATTTTAAAGTTGGGGCTGCGCTTCTTACAAAAGACGGTAAGATCTACGGTGGCTGCAATATAGAAAACGCATCATTTACGCCTACCAACTGTGCGGAGAGAACTGCTTTCTTTAAGGCGGTAAGCGAAAATGATAAAGACTTTGCGGCTATAGCTATTGTAGGGGGTAAAGAAAACGAAAAACTTCAATTCTGCCCGCCTTGCGGAGTTTGCAGGCAGGTAATGGCTGAGTTTTGCGACCCGGATGAGTTCCTTGTGATCCTTGGAACAGGTCCTGAGGACATGCATACTTATAAGCTTTCAGAGGTTTATCCTTTTAATTTCTCCGGAAAAGATATTGAGTAATATATAAGAGGGTGCATAACCGGGATACCCGGATGCAGATATATGCCAACACAAAAAGGGAGGATTTGAAATGAAGAAGTTTTTAGTACTTGTTCTTTCGGTTTGCATGCTTATGAGCCTTTGCGCTTGCGGCGGATCGAAGAGTAACACGGCAGATTACAAGGTCGCAATGATCACCGACTACGGCGACATTACAGACCAGAGCTTCAACCAGACAACCTATGAAGCTTGTAAGGCATTCTGCGAGGAGAATAAGGTTGAGTTCACATACTTCAAGCCTGAAGGTGACTCTACCGCACAGAGAGTGGCAATGGTTGATAAGGCCGTTGACGAAGGCTACAACGTGATCGTTATGCCGGGATATGCTTTCGGTGGAACAATTGTTGAAACAAGCGGTGAATATCCTGATGTTAAGTTTATTGCCCTCGACGTTGCAGCAGGCGATATTCTTGAAGCAGGTGTTACTGCAAAGGGTGGTTCTTACGACTACAACCCATCCAACTGGAATGTTAAGGATTACTACAATTCAGACAACGTTTACTGCGCTATCTATCAGGAAGAGCTTTGCGGATATATGGCAGGCTATGCGGCAGTTAAACTTGGTTACAAGGAACTCGGCTTCCTTGGCGGTATGGCTGTTCCTGCAGTTATGAGATACGGATACGGTTATGTCCAGGGTGTTGACGCTGCAGCTAAAGAGCTTGGCATTAATGTAAGCCTTAAGTATGCATACGGCAACCAGTTCTACGGTGATGCTGATATTACAGCAGCTATGGATACCTGGTATGCAGCAGGCACAGATATCGTATTTGCATGTGGCGGCGGTATTTATCAGTCTGCAGCCGAAGCAGCGGTTAAGGTTGGCGGTAAGGTTATCGGCGTAGACGTAGACCAGTCCGGAGTTATCGATTCCAAGTACGGAAAAGGACTTACGGTTACTTCCGCTATGAAGGGCCTTTATCCTGCAACATATGATGCTCTCAAGGACATCATTATTAACGGCAACTGGGACAACTACAAGGGAAAGATCGTTACACTCGGTCTTGTTTCCGGAACAGATCCTGAAGCAAACTATGTTCAGATCCCTATGGACACAACACAGTGGGCAGACGCTTTCACACAGGACAACTACAAGACTCTTGTAGCAGATATGTTTAACGGAAAGATCAAGGTTTCCAACGACATTTCCAAGGAGCCTGCAACAAGCAATGTTAAGGTTGAATGGTTAGGAAATATTAAGTAATCAATTATGTTATGATAATGGGCCACTGCCTCATAAAGAGGCGGTGGCTTTTTTTGGTTTTCGCATTGTTACCGGGGCGGTTTAATGGTATAATTTAAAGAAGGGCATGATCGTGCAAAAGTTCGTCGGCATGCAAAAATACCACGACGGCAAAAGGGAGGGCATTGTATTGGAGAGTAAATATGCCATAGAAATGCTTGGGATTACAAAAAAGTTCCCGGGCATAATAGCAAATGATAACATTACACTACGTATTAAAAGAGGGGAGATCCACGCACTTCTTGGAGAAAACGGTGCCGGTAAAAGTACACTTATGAGTGTACTGTTCGGTCTTTATCAGCCGGATGGGGGCTCAATAAAGATTAACGGAAAAAAAGTAAACATTACGGACCCTAACGTAGCAAACGATCTGGGAATAGGAATGGTCCATCAGCACTTTAAACTTGTTGAATGTTTTACGGTTTTGGAAAACATTATTCTTGGTGTTGAGCCTGTAAACAATGGGTTTATTAACAAAGAGGCAGCAAGGAAGAAGATAGTTGAACTTTCTGAAAAGTACGGGCTTTTTGTAGACCCGGACGCAAAAATAGAAGATATTACGGTAGGAATGCAGCAGCGTACCGAAATTCTTAAGATGCTCTACAGAGATAATGATATCTTAATATTCGACGAGCCTACGGCGGTTCTTACTCCTCAGGAGATAAAAGAACTTATGCAGATTCTTAAAAATCTTGCAGCCGAAGGAAAGAGCATTCTCTTTATTTCCCACAAATTACAGGAAATAATGGACGTTTCTGACAGATGTACGGTTTTAAGAAAGGGTAAATATATTGGAACCGTAAACACATCGGAAACCAATGCGGAAGCACTTTCTGCAATGATGGTTGGAAGAAACGTTAATTTCCATGTTCAAAAAGATGAAAAAGAGGCAGGCAAAACAATCCTTTCCGTAGAAAACATATCTGTAGCCTCTAAGGCGCATAAATCCCTTGCAGTAAAGAATGTTTCTTTAAAGGTTAAGGAGGGAGAAATAGTCTGCATTGCAGGAATAGACGGAAACGGTCAGGCGGAGCTTGTTCAGGCCATTACAGGTCTTGAAAGCGTTTCTTCCGGAAAGATACTTCTTTCGGGAACGGATATAACCAAAGCAAATATAAGAAAAAGAAGTTTGCTTGGAATGAGCCACATTCCCGAAGACAGACATAAACACGGCCTGGTTCTTGACTATTCACTTGAAGACAATATGGTCCTTCAAAGATATTTTGAGGATAAGTTTACAAATAAAGCAGGTTTCCTTAAAAGAGGAAATATAAGAAAATATGCCGAAAGACTTATTGAGGAGTATGATGTACGTTCCGGACAGGGGCCTATAACAATTGCAAGAAGTATGTCCGGCGGTAATCAACAAAAGGCAATAGTCGCAAGAGAGATAGACAAAGAGCCTAAACT
>JAILFQ010000204.1 GCA_024697505.1 Lachnospiraceae bacterium | reverse complement strand
TTATATACAATGTTGTAAGAAACGGCTACGCGCCGAAGAAAATATTCTATCTTGCAAAGAAAGCAATGGAGCAGGGCAATCTGGAAAAGTTTAATGATGATGTTGTTAAAGAAACAATGAAGACTTTCTACAAGCGTTTCTTCAGTCAGCAATTTAAACGTTCCTGCATGCCGGACGGCGTAAAGGTCGGAACAGTGTCTTTTTCTCCGAGAGGAGACCTTAGAATGCCAAGTGATGCAAGTGTTAACCTTTGGCTTTCGGAAGTGGACGCATTGTAAAATTTAAAAATGATAAAGTAAAAGAGCCTGAGTGCATATGCATTCGGGCTCTTATTGATCGATCGGATTAAAATTGTTTCCGGAAGAAGGAGAATTATAAAGTTATAACAGTAAAATCCACGCCGTAATAAGTTGCTTCGGAAACTTTTCCTTTTGCGCGCTCCTCTGCAAAATCCGTAGCAGGTCTGGATTTTGAAAGGATGAGTTTTGTTGTTCCGATTAAACCTTCTTCCTCATATGCCTTTGCTTCGTCCATAAGAATCTTTGCAAGGATTTCAGGTGAACAGTCTGAGGAATCCAAAACAAGGTTGTAATTGGAATAGTTAAAATATTCAATTCCGTAGATTTCCTTATAACGCTTGTCTTCTGCGGCAGCGCGTTCGGCAAGCTGTATTTTGCAGTCTTCAAGAGAAGCGTAGTGCTCCACGTTGCCTCTGTTGTCTGCAATTACTCTGTTTGCAGCAACATCTAAGCTTACAGAAAGGAAAACTTTAAAGGATTTTTCCACAAAATTCCAAGCAAGTCTGGAATCAAAAAGAATATTTTTGTCTGCGTTTTCTCTGGAAATTCTTGCGGAAGTATCGTCTATCATGTTGTCATACTTATGGTCGGATTCCATAAGCTTGTTCATTTCAAGAACACTCACACCGTGTTCTTCGGCTATCTTTCTAATAACTTTTCCCGTAGAAAAGATTTCATAACCGTATTCCGATTCAATTATCTTGCTAAGGGTGGATTTTCCGCTTCCAAGATTTCCGGTTAATGTTATATGCATTATACATGCCTCCGAATATTTTTAGATAAAGTTGTATTGAATATACAAAAAGTTGTCGAATCTGTCAATGTCTTGTGTTATGATTTAAATTGAGTTTTTATGTAAAAAAGTATTATATGGAGCAAAGTCATGAAAAAGTTATTAAAGTATTTAGGAAATTACAAAAAGGAAACAGTCCTTGCCCCTCTCTTCAAAATGCTTGAAGCAATATTTGAGCTTTTTGTTCCGATTGTTATGTCGGAAATAATTAATGAGGGTATTGTAAGGGAAAACAACAGCTATATCTGGCAAATGGGCCTTGTGCTTGTCGGACTTGGAGTAGTTGGCCTTGTTTCATCCGTAACGGCACAGTTTTTTGCCGCAAAAGCAGCGGTAGGATTTTCCACGGAATTAAAGCGCGAGCTTTTTAAACACATAGAGCATTTTAGTTATTCCCAGGCCGATAAGGTTGGAACTTCCACCCTTATTACAAGACTTACAAGCGACGTAAACCAGGTGCAGACCGGTGTGAATATGGTCCTCCGCCTTTTCCTTCGCTCTCCTTTTATTGTATTTGGCGCAATGATAATGGCCTTTACGGTGGATGTCAAAGCCGCTCTTATTTTTGTGGTTGCAATACCTCTTCTTTCTCTTGTTGTATTTGGAATAATGATGATAAATATTCCGCTTTTTAAATGGGTACAGGCAGCACTTGATAAGGTTTTGCTTTCCACAAGAGAAAACTTAAAAGGTGTAAGAGTAATAAGAGCATTTAACACAGAGGAAAAAGAAAGAAAAACTTTTGAAACAAGAAATGATGCTCTTACAAAGGTTCAGATCTTTGCCGGAAGAATTGCGGCACTTATGAATCCTATTACTTATGTAATAGTAAACGTTGCTCTTATTCTTATTATAAAAACCGGGGCTGTAAGAGTTGACACAGGAATTATCGAACAGGGTGATCTTGTTGCGATTTTAAACTACATGTCCATGATACTTGTGGAACTTGTCAAACTTGCAAACCTCATTATCATAATCACAAAGTCTGTTGCCAGCGGAAACCGCATAACAGACATATTTGATATGAAAGAAAACGACCTTCTTGCAGAAACAGGCAGCTACTTGCCGTCGGAAGGTGTTGTTGAAAAAGCAAAGGGAAATGTTGTTGTCTTTGACCACGTATCATTAACCTACCCGGGTGCAGGTGATGAATCTTTAACGGATATAGATTTTACCGCAGGAGTTGGCGAAACCGTAGGTATTATTGGTGGTACCGGTTCCGGTAAATCTTCTCTTGTACAGCTTATTCCGCATTTTTACGAGGCTACCAAGGGCGGTGTTTACGTAAACGGAAAAAATGTAAAAGATATTCCGGACGGGGAACTCAGGTCGCTTATCGGTTATGTTCCGCAAAAGGCTGTTCTTTTTGCGGGAAGCATTAAGGACAACATTAAGTGGGGAAATGAAGATGCAAGTGACGAAGATGTATTAAGAGCACTTGAAGCCGCTCAGGCAAAGGACTTTGTTCTTGCCAAAGACGGAGGAATAAACTTTAAGATAAACCAGGGCGGAAAGAACGTGTCCGGCGGACAAAAGCAGCGTCTTACAATTGCAAGAGCTTTGGTAAGAGACCCAAAGATACTTATTCTGGACGATTCTGCGTCTGCTCTTGACTATGCAACGGATGCAGCTCTCAGAAAGGCGATTGCGGAAACAGGAAAAGACAAGACGGTCTTTATTGTTTCCCAAAGAACCGCTTCCGTTAGACACGCAGACAAGATAATAGTTCTTGATGACGGCGAAGTTGTTGGAATAGGAAGCCACGACCAATTGGTGGAAAACTGTTCCGTTTATAAAGAAATATACGAATCTCAGCTTACAGGAAAGGAGGCAAAATAATGGCTAAGGAAAAAATCAAACTTGAAAAAGGGAAAACAAAAAGCACACTTAAAAATGTTTTAAAGTATGTAAAGCCGCATATGGTATTTGTACTTTTTTCCTTCATATTTGCCGCTCTTTCGGTGGTGCTTACTCTGTACGTTCCTATTCTTACAGGTAGAGCAATCGACTATATTGTAGGTCCGGGAAAGGTTGAGTTTGAACCCCTTGCAAAGCTTCTTTTTACAATAGGGGTATGCATAGGCATAACGGCAATAGCCCAATGGATAACAAATGCCTGCAACAACCGCATTACTTATAATGTGGTAAGAGATATAAGAAATGATGCTTTTAAGAAGCTGGAAATTTTGCCGCTTAAATACATAGATGCACATTCTCACGGAGAACTTGTAAGCAGAATGATAGCGGATGTAGACCAGCTTGCGGACGGTCTTTTAATGGGCTTTACCCAGCTCTTTACAGGAGTTCTTACAATAGTGGGAACTTTAATCTTTATGATCAGCGTTCATCCACAGCTTACGATCGTGGTTGTGGTTATTACTCCTGTCTCCCTTTTTGTGGCATCATTTATTGCAAAAAGGACCTACTCCATGTTTAAACTTCAGTCACAGACAAGGGGTGAGCAGACCGCGTTAATAGATGAAATGGTGGGAAACCAGAAAATTGTTAAAGCCTTTTCCCAGGAAGAAAATGTGCAGGAACGATTTGACGAAATAAACAACCGCCTTGCAAAATGTTCTTTGCGGGCAACATTTTTCTCATCACTTGTAAATCCGTGTACCCGTTTTGTAAACAGTCTGGTTTACGCGGGGGTTGGAGTATTTGGCGCTTTTCTTGCGGTAAAGGGGCTTTTAAGTGTAGGTCAGCTTTCATCATTTTTGTCCTACGCAAACCAGTATACCAAGCCGTTTAACGAAATTTCCGGAGTTGTTACGGAACTACAGAACGCCCTTGCCTGCGCTTCCAGAACCTTCGAGCTTATTAATGAAGAGCCGCAGCCGGAAGAGGAAAAGGATATCCTTGTTACAGACGGAAGCGTGGATATTAAAAACGTTGAGTTCTCTTATGTTCCGGAAAGACCGCTTATACGAGGCTTAAATCTTTCCGTAAAGCCGGGCCAGAGGGTTGCAATAGTGGGCCCGACAGGGTGCGGAAAAACAACGGTTATAAATCTTTTAATGAGATTTTACGATACAGATGCGGGAACCATAAGTGTTGCCGGAAAAGATATTAAAAAGGTAACAAGAGGAAGCCTCAGAACTTCTTACGGAATGGTCCTTCAGGAAACCTGGTTAAGAGACGGAACCATCAGAGACAACATAGCCTTCGGTAAACCGGAAGCCACAAATGATGAAGTTATTGAGGCTGCAAAGAAGGCTCATGCTCATAGTTTTATAAAGAGATTGCCGCAGGGATACGACACTGTTATAGGAGAGGACGGAGGAAGCCTTTCTCAGGGACAGAAGCAGCTTCTTTGTATTGCAAGAGTGATGCTTTGCCTTCCGCCTATGCTTATTCTTGACGAAGCAACGTCTTCCATAGATACAAGAACGGAAATGCGTATTCAAAAGGCTTTTGCCACAATGATGGAAGGCAGAACAAGCTTTATTGTTGCTCACAGACTTTCCACCATTATGGAGGCAGATGTGATCCTTGTTATGAAGGATGGAAACATCATTGAACAGGGCAACCACGAGACCTTGCTTAAGCAGGGTGGTTTCTATGCGAAACTTTACAACAGCCAGTTCTAAAAAAGCTGAAACCGGCGTTAAAAGAGAAAATTGATCAAGCGTTAAAAAAGGGCAGATTAATTAAGTTGACAAATATTAACTGCAAGCATAAAATAAGTTGCATTAAGCAAACAGAGACAGCCGCAATGGGTGCGGCCGGTTTATGTAAGGAGAAAAAAATATGGCAGAGGATAAGAGAAAAGTTGATGCGATAACCTCAATGGAGGACGATTTCGCACAGTGGTACACAGACATTGTAAAAAAGGCAGAGCTTGTTGAGTATTCCGGAATTAAGGGATGTATGATAATCCGTCCCGCAGGATACGCTATTTGGGAGCTTATTCAGAAGGAACTTGACAGAAGGTTTAAGGAAACAGGCGTAGAAAACGTTTATATGCCTATGTTTATACCGGAAAGCCTTTTAAATAAAGAAAAGGACCATGTTGAAGGTTTTGCGCCGGAAGTTGCATGGGTTACAATGGGCGGCGGAGAGCAGCTCCAGGAGAGACTTTGTGTTCGTCCTACGTCTGAAACTCTCTTCTGCGATTTTTACCAGAAGATAATTACTTCTTATAGAGATTTACCAAAGGTTTATAACCAGTGGTGTTCCGTTGTACGTTGGGAAAAGACAACAAGACCTTTCCTTCGTACCATGGAATTCTTATGGCAGGAAGGCCATACAGCTCATGCTACCGCTGAGGAAGCAAAAGAGCGTACACAGCAGATGTTAAATCTTTATGCGGATTTCTGCGAGCAGGTTCTTGCAATGCCTGTTGTACGCGGACAAAAGAC
>JAILFQ010000190.1 GCA_024697505.1 Lachnospiraceae bacterium | reverse complement strand
CAAAACCGGGTGAAGCATGGAAAAGAGAAGATATACATGCGCTTAAGTGTGAGGTTGAGGCGGCAGGACTAAAGATCGCCGGAATAGAAAGCGTAAATGTACATGAAAATATTAAGGCCGGTCTTGCGGACCGCGACAAATATATAGACAACTACATAACAACTCTTGAAAGACTGGGGGAAGAGGATATTCACCTTGTTTGTTACAATTTTATGCCTGTTTTTGACTGGACAAGAACGGAACTTGCCAGAAAAAGGCCGGACGGGTCCACAGTGCTTGCCTACACCCAGGAGGCTATAGACGCCCTTAACCCGGAGGAGATGTTTAAGTCCATAAACGGAGACATGAACGGCAGTGTAATGCCGGGATGGGAACCGGAAAGACTGGAACATGTTAAAGAACTCTTTGAGCTATATAAAAATGTGGACGAAGAAAAGCTTTTTGCAAACCTTAAATACTTCCTTGAAAGAATAATGCCGGTTTGCAACAAGTACGATATAAAAATGGCTATTCACCCGGACGACCCTGCCTGGAGTGTTTTCGGCCTTCCGCGTATCATTATTAATAAGGAAAACATATTAAGAATGATGAAAATGGTGGATGATGTGCATAACGGAGTAACCTTCTGCTCCGGTTCTTACGGAACAAATCTTGAAAACGATCTTCCGGATATGATAAGGTCCTTAAAAGGCAGAATCCATTTTGCCCATGTAAGAAATCTTAAATTTAATTCTCCTACGGATTTTGAAGAGGCTGCCCATCTTTCAAGCGACGGTTCCTTTGATATGTTTGAGATAATGAAGGCTCTTTACGACACCGGCTTTGACGGCCCGATCCGTCCGGACCATGGAAGAATGATCTGGGGTGAGGTTGCAATGCCGGGTTACGGCCTTTACGACAGAGCCCTTGGTGCTGCTTATCTTAACGGATTGTGGGAAGCAATAGGAAAGGCGTATAAAAAATGATACTTTCAAATGATGGAATAAAAAATAAAGAGGAGTGGGAAAAGGCCGGCTACAAGCTTTCTTCTTACGATGTGGATGCCGTTAGGGCAAAAACTTTAAAAAACCCGGAATGGGTGCACTTTGGCGCAGGAAATATATTTCGTGCCTTTCAGGCAGTGCTTTGCGAAGAACTTCTCTCCGAAGGCAAAATGTCTACGGGAATAATTGCCGCAGAGGGCTACGACCCTGAAATTATTAAGAAGATGTACCTTCCCCACGACAATTTAAGCCTTGTGGTAACTTTAAAGTCGGACGGAAGTGTGGATAAGGCCGTTAATGCAAGTATTGCCGAGGCGCTTGTCGCAGACCCTCTTTATACCGAAGATTTTGAAAGACTTAAAAATATATTTAAAAGTCCTTCTCTTAAAATGGCAAGTTTTACGATAACGGAAAAGGGCTATGTTTTAGCTGACGGTAACGGGCAGTTCTTTCCGGGAGTGTTAAAAGATATGGAAGAAGGCCCTAAAACTCCTTCCAGCTATATAGGCAAGGTTACTTCCCTTCTTTATGAAAGATTTTTAACCGGTTACCTTCCCCTTGCCATGGTCAGCATGGATAACTGCTCTCACAACGGGGACAGACTCTCTGCAGCGGTTCTTTCTTACGCAAAGGCCTGGGAGAAAAACGGAAAGGTACAAAAGGGCTTTGCTGCCTACGTTTCCGACAGATCCGTAGTATCATTTCCATGGACAATGATAGATAAGATCACACCGCGCCCGGACGAAAAAATTAAAAAGCTTCTCGGTGAAGACGGGGTGGAGGACCTTGAGTCCATTGTTACAAGTAAGAATACTTATGTGGCGCCTTTTGTAAATGCAGAGGAATGCCGTTATCTTGTAATTGAGGACGCTTTCCCAAACGGGAAGATCCCTTTTAAGAACAAAGGTGTTTATTATACAAACAAAGAGACGGTGGACAAGGTGGAAAAAATGAAGGTTTGCACCTGCCTTAATCCGCTGCATACAGCACTGGCGGTCTTTGGATGTCTTCTTTCTCACAACCTCATTTCTGAGGAAATGAAGGACGAACACCTTAAAAAACTTGTGGAGACAATAGGGTATACAGAAGGTCTTCCTGTAGTTGTAAATCCGGGAATCATTAATCCGAAGGACTTTATTGATGAAGTGGTTAATGTGCGTATTCCGAATCCTTTTATGCCGGATACCCCTCAGAGAATTGCAATGGATACCTCTCAAAAACTGTCTGTAAGATACGGAGAGACCATTAAGGCTTACCTGGCAAATGATAGTCTTAATGTGGGAGATCTTCGCGCCATTCCTTTTGTTTTTGCAGGCTGGTTAAGATATGTGCTTGGAATTAACGATAAGGGCGAAGCCTTTACTCCAAGCCCGGACCCGCTTCTTGAAAGCGTAAAGGAAAAACTGGAGGGAATCGGACTTGGAACATGTGACCGTAAACTTATCCACGAAAAGCTTTCCGAGATTTTAAATGATGAGACCATATTTGGAGTTGATGTGTATAAAGCAGGTTTGGGAGAGATTACGGAAGAGTACTTTACGTCTATGCTTAAAGGCGAAGGTGCTGTTTATAATCTTTTAAGGAATATGTTTTAGATTATTCTTTGCCCCGGGACCAAGAATGCTGTAATATAATGAGCATCAATACAGAAACTGTTAAGGAGAGACAAGTTGCAAAACGTTCTTAGCTACGTAAAATTAAGAAGAGACATACCTTTTAAATACGCCCCGTTTAATGAAGTGGATGCGCTTGCTCTTGCTGCTGTTGCTCATTTGGATTTTACAGGGTTGTTTAAAGAAAAAGCAAGTCTTGAAGAAGCAATACAGCTTTATAAAGAAAACGAAAAAGTAAGAAACCTTGACGAACACCATAAGGCGGAATACATGGAACTTCTTACCCTTATGGCGGGCAGTCCCAGATATAAAAAAATAAAAATGTATAACCCGGTGGTAGACATAAACAAAGAGGAAACAAAGACCTTTTACGGGCTGACCTATTATCTTTCCGGGCACAGAGCAATAGTTATGTTTAGAGGAACAGACTCCTCCCTGCTTTCCTGGAAAGAGAATTTTACCTTTGCATATAAAAATGATGCAGAAGGTATGATAGAAGCTCTTAAGTATGCCGGGGAAGTGTTTAAGAAACCTTTTATGAAGGGCATTATAATGGGCCACTCCAAAGGCGGAGGCCTGGCGGTTTTTGCATCTGCAAGTTTTGAAGCGAAACTTAGAAAAAAGATTAAAAAAGTACTTGTTTTTGACGGCCCGGGCTTTGCAGGAGATTTAGCGGAAACAGAAGGCTACAGGGACATAGAAGACAGAATAGAAGCCTTTGTTCCTGTTGAATGCGTCGTGGGAAATATGTTCAGACCAAGTTATAAAAGGAAGATTGTTGCCGCTTTTGGCGACCAGTTAGAACAGCATGAGGTTATTAACTGGTCCTGCAGCGCACGAGGTTTTGAACTTGCGGGTGACACAAGCGAAAGCAGCAAGGAACTTTCCGAGAGAATAAATCTTTGGATAGAATCCGTACCGGTGGAAAAAAGAGAAGGGGTTATAAATGAACTCTTTAACATCTTTTCCGACAATAACATTGAATATGTAAGTGACTTTGAAAGAATGGACATAACCAAGTTTGTAGGAATTGCGGTAAGGCTTCCCGGACTTTCCAAACCGCTTAAAGAACTCTTGGGGATAATACTGGAACACAGGAAAAGACTTAAAAATATTGAAAAAGATTTAAGAACAAAGAAAAAGGAAAAGAACTGAGTTAAAGCCCGTCAGGGAAAAGTAAGAAATAAATCAACGGAAGGAAATTAAAATTATGGAAACCTTATCTGTAAAAGAAGCCGCGAAAAGAATGAAAGCAGACAGCCCTAAGATGGCTGCTCTTTCTCTTGAAAAAAGAAACTCCATATTAAAATCTGTAAAAGAAGCTTTGCTGGCAGATAAGGAAGAGATCTTTAAGGCCAATCTTAAAGACCTTGAAGAAGCAAAAAAATCTTCCATTCCGGATTCCGTTATGAAAAGGCTTAAGTTTGATGAAAAGAAGCTTCTTGATGTATGTGCCGGAATAGACCAGCTTATCACACTTCAGGATCCTCTTGGGAAAGTGCAGTTAAACAGAGAATTGGATGAGGGACTTGTACTTAAAAGAGTTACCTGTCCTATAGGCGTTATAGGTGTTATTTTTGAAGCAAGGCCGGACGCCCTTGTACAGATTTCCTCTCTTTGCATTAAGAGCGGTAACTGTGCGGTTCTTAAAGGGGGTAAGGAAACCCAAAATACTAACAAGGCACTTTTTGATGTAATTTATAAGGCAGCAGTTGAAAACGGTGCTCCTGCCGGAGCGCTTTTCAGAATAGAGGGCCACGCAGATGTAAATGAGCTTCTTACCTGCGAAAAATATGTAGATCTCTTAATACCAAGAGGCTCAAATGCTTTTGTAAGTTACATAATGAATAATACAAAGATACCTGTAATGGGCCATGCGGACGGAGTTTGCCATACTTACGCCGACAAAGATGCAGACCTTGAAAAAGCAAAGAAGATAATTGTGGATGCAAAGACTCAGTATACAGCTGCCTGCAATGCAACGGAAACCCTGCTTATTTCAAGAGAAAGAAAGGACCTTGTTCTTCCTCTTCTTACGGCTTTAAAAGATGCAGGCGTAAAGATCCGCTGCACAAGCGAAGTAAACGCACTCCTGCCAAAAGATTTTGGTGCTGAGCTCATGGAAGAAGACAAATTTAATACAGAGTACCTTGATATGTGTATCTCTGTAAAACTTGTTGCGGACGTATACGAAGCTGCAGACCACATAAATACTTACGGCTCCCACCATACAGACTGCATCATCACCGAAAATGATGAAACCGCAGAAACTTTTATGATGCTTGTGGACTCCGCAGGTACTTATAAAAACTGCTCCACAAGATTTGCAGACGGTTTCCGCTACGGCTTCGGAGCAGAAGTCGGCATAAGTACAGGAAAGATACATGCCCGCGGTCCTGTAGGACTGGAAGGCTTAACCACATATAAGTATAAGCTTTACGGAAATGGACATATTGTAGGGGACTACGCGGCGGGAAGAAAGGAATTCCACTTTAAGGAGTTGGAGTAGAAGATTCCTTTTCTTCTGCAATGTCCAAGCAAAGTTGCTGCCGCGACGTCTCGTCAAACTTCCTCTAAGAGTGGCGGTTAAGACGCTCAGCATAGGCTTCGCGCCTTGCCACTCTAAGAGGTGATTTTGACTCGCCTAAAAGCGCGGGTCCTTCGGACAAATGCAATTTGCTTGGAATTGCAGTCGAAAAGGTGTGCTTCCGCCCGTAGGTTCCTTTTCCCTTGCAATGAGAAAGCGAGTGAGGCTTCCTTTTCTTCTGCAATGTCCAAGCAAAGTTGCTGCCGCAACGTCTCGTCAAACTTCCTCTAAGAGTGGCGGTTAAGACGCTCAGCATAGGCTTCGCGCCTTGCCACTCTAAGAGGTGATTTCGACTCGTCTAAAAGCGCGGGTCCTTCGGACAAATGCAATTTGCTTGGAATTGTAGTCGAAAAGGTGCGCTTCCACCCGAGGGTTCCTTTTCTTCTGCAATAAGAAAGTGGGTGAAGATTCCTTTTCTTCTGCAATATCCAAGCAAAGTTGCGGCAGCAACTTTATTCGGGACTTACTCAAGGAAGCAATATACTCCATTCGGGACTTACCCAAGAAAGCCTCTAAACTACCCAAGGAAGCTATATACTTCCCCACAAATTTAATTTAAAGGAGACTAAACCATGCCTTGTACAACAATACTTGTAGGAAAAAATGCCAGCTACGACGGCTCCACCTTGATGGCAAGAAACGAAGACTCCGGAAGCACCGGATTCTGTGCTAAAAAATTTATAGTCGTAAATCCGGAAGACCAACCAAAGACGTATAAATCCATTATTTCCAAAGTGGAAATTGAACTCCCGGATAACCCGATGCGCTACACCGCAATGCCTAACGCAACACCTGAGGAAGGTATTTGGGCGGCTGCCGGCGTAAACGAAGAAAACGTAGCCATGAACGGCACCGAAACAATCACAACAAACCCAAGAGTTCTTGGTGCAGACCCTCTTGTGAAAGAAGGAATAGGAGAAGAAGACCTTGTTACTCTTGTACTTCCGTATATACATTCCGCTAAAGAAGGCGCCAAAAGACTCGGAGAACTTCTTGAAAAATACGGAACCTACGAAATGAACGGAATAGGTTTCCAGGATGTAAACGAAATCTGGTGGCTGGAAACAATAGGCGGACATAACTGGATTGCAAGAAGAGTTCCGGATGACGTTTATGTAGTTATGCCAAACCAGTTCGGCACAGATACTTTCAACTTCAAAGACGCCTACGGACCGGAAAAGGAGCATATGTGCAGCAAGGCACTTGCAGCTCTTGTTGCGGATAATCATTTGGACCTTACGGGAAGTGCAAATACCGCACAGACGGCTGAAGATGTTAAGAAAATAGAAAACTTTAATGCAAGATTAGCATTTGGAAGCCATTCAGACTCCGACCATTGCTACAATACACCGCGTGCCTGGTATATGCTTAGAACCTTAAGCCCTAACAACTTTATGGGCACACCGGAAGACGACGACCTTCCTTGGTGCATGGTTCCGGATAAGAAGATTACGGTTGAGGATGTAAAATATGTTCTTTCCGCTTACTACCAGGGCACACCTTACAACCCTTACGCAAAGCACGGAGATGCAAGTCTTAGAGGAATGTACCGTCCAATAGGTATTAACAGAAACAACTTCCTTGCGGTAACCCAGCTTCGTCCTTACGCAAAGAAAGAGTTAATGTCTGTAGAATGGCTTGCGGTAGGTTCAAATGCTTTTAACGAGCTGGTTCCTTTCTACTCCAACGTAACAACAACACCTGCTTACCTTGCAAATACAACAGGGGATGCCACAACAGAAGACTTCTACTGGTCCAACAGACTTGTAGCGGTTATGGCAGACGCACATTATTCATCCTGCATTGCTCATATAGAGCGCTACCAGCA
>JAILFQ010000160.1 GCA_024697505.1 Lachnospiraceae bacterium | reverse complement strand
GTTTCCAGACATACCGAGGAGACTCTTAAGGAAGTTGAAGAAAAAGCTGCCGCTCAGCTTGAAAGCGCAAAGCATGTTGAAGAGACTGCGGAAAAAATTGCTGTTAAACTTGAGAATGCTCACGATGCAATGCAAAGCCTTTCCGAAAAAGTAAAAACTTCTTCCGATGCTGTGGGAGAAATTGCTGCCAGCGTTAACCAGACGGCAGAAGCTATACAGACACAGACCACAATGAACTCAAATATTATGAGTTCCCTTGAAAAGATAAGCGGAGAGTCAAACGAAATGCGCGGCCTTACCGAAACCGTGGAGGGCAATGTAAACGTCGGTAATAAGATTGTTACCGAACTTAAAGCACAGTCGGATGAAAATGCCCGGATAAATGCCAAGACCGTCAGCCTTACAAATGAACTCGTAAAATCTGCTGAAATGGTTAAAGATATAGTTAATACTATCCTTGGTATTTCTTCACAGACAAACCTTCTTGCTCTTAATGCATCCATTGAGGCCGCCAGAGCCGGAGAGGCAGGACGCGGTTTTGCCGTTGTTGCGGAGGAAATAAGACATCTTTCCGAAGATACAAAGAGTTCCGCAGAACAGATCGCATCTACCATAGACAGTCTTATTGTAAGTGTAAACGATGCTTCCTCAAATATGGAACTTAGCGTTAAGTCTTCAGAAAAACAGGGAGAAATGATAAACGAAACAGGCAGTAAGTTTGCAACTATTCTTGAATCAGTGCAGGCACTTGCAAAAAGCGCCGAGCAGATCTACGGAAATGTGGAAGCTTGTGCCAATGCTACTTCGAACGTAATGAATGCCATTACAGATCTTTCGGCAACCAGTGAAGAAGTTGCCGCATCTTCAGAATCATCATTGGAACTTTCACGTGAGTGTATTTCTGATGTTGAACGTACAAACGGTATTCTTGACGAGATTCTTGATCTCTCAAGAAACTAACGGATTTCAGGTATTTTTGTATTTACATTAAGAATTCTTAAGACTTCTTAAGATTTCTTAAGTTGAATGGGACGCTCATTGAGTTTACAATAAGACCGCGTCCTTTAGGGGATGGCTTACAAAATTTCCGTTTTTTACGGGAAAAATTAGGATTGCCAATGAATATTGAAGATAAGATTCTCCTGGAAGAGAATGAATTAAAACCGAATAGACATGTATCTGCAACTTTGCTTATGGTATCGTTATGCATAGTCTTCTTCTGGATCATTAATGAACTGGGAATATTCCATGTTAAAGGATATGCTATGCGTTCAGCGACCGCAGCGGTTGTGGTGGGTACAGGAATAGCTTTTTTTCTGGGACATAACCCGAAGTTCGCAAGACGCGAGAAGGCCAAGTATATTATTATGACCATAACTCTTTTGGAAGTTTTTTTGGTTGTTTTGATACTTGAGCAGTTCTCTGTACTTGTTCTTTCCCTGCCCCTCGCCTTTGCCGCTCATTACCATAACAAAAAGCTTACTCTTTATGTTATTGTTGTTACCTGCATCATAGGTCTTCTTACTCCTTCACTGAGTTGCAGATTGGGCTTTTGGCAGGCGGATTATTACGAGTTCCTGCTTGAGGCCATGGGCTACGATGTAAGTATGGTCTATGTGGGTTCCGGATTTATTGAGTCTGCGGAACTTCGGATAATTCTTTTTAAAGGGATTCCGAGGGTAGTTATGCTTGCAGCGGTCAGTACGGTTATCTTTTCCGTTACAAGGACAGATGAGGCCAATCTGGAAAGCAGGATTGTTGCCACATATCTTAGCAGAACAGATATACTTACAGGGCTTTTTAACAGAATAAGTTTTGAGGATATGGTAAAGGCATTTGCTGAAAAAAGGCCTGAAAAGCTTACTTGTATTTACGCCGATGTTAACGGTCTTCACAGTGTTAATAACGCGAATGGCCACAAAAGCGGAGATGAGATGTTAATGTATTGTGCCGAGGCGCTTAAAGACACTTTTGGAGAAATGACTTACAGAATAGGCGGAGACGAGTTTGTTTCTTTCATATCCGAGACTGACCATCATAAAGTTAATATGATGGTGACCGAGTTTATGAACATGACTCAGGAACATGGCTATTATGTATCTGTTGGCTGTGCCAGCCTTAAAATGGATGAAAATATTGACGAGCTGGTAACAAGAGCAGAGAAGGCAATGTACGTAGCAAAGGCTGAGTATTATAAAGAAACCGGTAATGACAGAAGACAGAACTTCAGATAATTAAAACCGTAATCGTTTAATGTGGCGATTACGGTTGTTTTTTTATGCCCGATATTTTAAAATGATTATTACAAAAAAACAGGACAAAGTGCGCATGTCCTGCGGGAGAAAAAATGAAGAATACATCGCTTGTTTATATCGAAAGAGGCGGTGCCTATCTTATGCTTTTAAGAAACAAGAAAAAGCAGGATGAAAATAAGAATAAGTGGATAGGCGTCGGAGGAAAGTTTGAAGAGGGAGAAAGTCCTGAAGAATGTATGCTCAGGGAAGTCAGGGAAGAAACGGGACTTACACCGGCTTCCTGGAAGTTCAGAGGAATTGTGACTTTTGTTTCAAATGAATGGGGAACCGAATATATGCATCTTTTTACGGCTCTTTGTGAAGAAGGAGAAGTTAAAGAGTGTAATGAGGGTGAACTGCATTTTATAAAAAAAGAGGATATTCTCGGCCTTGAACTTTGGGAAGGTGACAGGATCTTTCTTAACAAACTTTTCAAAGATGAGGGCTTCTTTTCTTTAAAACTTACCTATGAAGGGGATAAACTGGTAGAGGTAAAAGAAGAGGATTATTAAAAACAGGAGAAGGAAATATGAGGAAAAAAGCGCTGATATTTGCTATCATTTGCACCATGCTGTTTAGTTTTGCCGCATGTGGAAGTGAGCAGGTTAACATTACGGGAGAGCCTGTAGATGATGCCTACAGGAATTATTATGAGATTTTTGTTTATTCTTTTTCGGATTTTGACGGGGATGGCTACGGAGACATTCTCGGAATGACGGAAAAACTTGATTATGTTAAGGAGATGGGTTTTAACGGTATATGGCTTATGCCTATTATGCCGTCGCCGTCTTACCATAAGTATGATGTTACCGATTATTATTCCATAGACCCTCTTTACGGAACAATGGATGAATTCAGAGATTTTCTGGATGCTGCCCACGAAAGAGGAATAAATGTAATAATAGATCTTGTTTTAAATCACACTTCTTCCCAGAACCCTTGGTTTAAGAGTGCCGTTTACGAAGAGAATTCCCCTTACAGAGAATGGTACAATTTCTCCGATAAGGCAAAAAGCGGCTACAGCAGTGTAAACGGAGAATATTACGAAGCAAGATTTACTTCTACAATGCCTGACCTTAACCTGGATAACGAAGAGGTTAGAGCGGAAATAGAGAAGATTATGGATTTCTGGCTTACGGATGTGGGGGTTGACGGTTTCCGTCTGGATGCCTGCACAAACTACTACACCGGAAGCGTTAAAAAGAATGTGGAGTTTCTTACCTGGGTGGAGAACACCGCAAGAAAGTATAAAGAAGATGTATTTATAGTGGGTGAGGTTTGGGAAAACATCTACACTATAGGCCAATATTGCCAGTCTGAAGTGGATTCTTTATTTACCTTCCCTTACGCCCAGTCTTCCGGCTATCTTGCAAAGCTTCTTGGCAGTACGGCAAAGAATACGGGAAAGAACCTGGCAACTGCGGTGGAAGAAGTGGAAAAGCTTTACGGCGACACAATGCCCGCACCTTTCTTTGCCAACCACGACACAGACCGTACGGCAAGTATACTTGGTACGAAGAGCCTTCCAAAACTTAAGATGGGCGCAGGCCTTATTGCAATGATGTCCGGCTCTACTTTTGTCTATTACGGTGACGAAATAGGAATGACGGGTTCCGAAAACGATCCTAATAAGCGTATTGCCATGTATTGGAATGATGAAGAACTTACGGAGAACCCTCCGGGAACGACCTATGCAAAATATAAGCTTGCCTGCGTGGACGAACAGCTTGAAGACCCGGATTCCCTTTTAAACTACTATAAAGCGGCTTACAATTTAAGAGCGGCCGTGCCTGAAATTGCAAGAGGCGAAAGTGAGATAGTTTCTCAGGATAACAGTGAAGTATGTGTTATTAAGAGAACATGGAAGGGAAAAACGGTTTATATTGTTATAAACCTTAATAAAGAAGAATCTGTTATTACAACAGCGGATTTTGCTGAGAATCTTGAAATACTGGGAACACTTTATTCTGATCCCGAAGCGGGAAAGGTTGCATATAAAAAAGGCGCTCTTACAATGCCTTACTGGTCTATAGCAGTACTTTCCGCAGATTACGAAATTGAAGAGTAAAATATCTGTCCGGACAAAAATTTAAATCAGATGTAACAGAAATACCCCCAAAACAGAGAAAAACTTTGTTTTGGGGGTATTTATAATCTTAACTTTATATTCCGTCTTATTGATTAACTGTACTTATAAGTTTGCTGATGATTTTTTATACTTTGCAAAATCCATTGTAAAAGCGTTCTCTTGATGTTAACATAAGCGCAAAGAAGAACCTCATTATAAGGAGAAAAGGAATGAAGATCACATCACTTTCAAAGGAACTGGCATCTTGTGAATACCCGGGAAGAGGAATTGTAATCGGTATGTCCGAAGATGGAAAGCATGCGGTTACAGCATATTTTATTATGGGAAGAAGCTCTAACAGCCGTAACAGAATTTTTGTTACAGACGGCGAAGGTATCCGTACGGAAGCTTACGACCCTTCAAAGCTTGAGGATCCAAGCCTCATTATTTATTCCCCTGTAAGAGTTTATAAGAACACTACAATTGTTACAAACGGAGACCAGACAGATACTGTTTATGAGGGCCTCAGTAAAGGAAAGACTTTTGAAGAATCTTTAAGAAGCAGGGAATTTGAACCGGATGCACCTAATTTTACACCCAGAATCTCCGGAGTTATGAATGTTTGCGATTCTTCTTACGATTATGCACTTTCTATTCTTAAGAGTGACGACAACGACTCATCAGTGTGCCAGCGCTTTACTTATGCCTACAGTAAAGCAAAAGCAGGCGAAGGCCATTTTATTCATACTTATATGGGCAACGGAAACCCGCTCCCTTCTTATGAAGGCGAACCTACAAAGGTAGACATAAAAGGAGACATAGATTCTTTTGCAAACCTTGTATGGGAGAATTTAAACGAGGATAATAAAGTTTCTCTTTTTGTAAGATACATAAACATAGAAAACGGAAGCTATGAAACAAGAATAATAAACAAGAACGTAAAATAGGGAGGATTAAAATGAAAGAACTTGAACTTAAGTACGGATGTAACCCAAACCAGAAACCAAGTAAGATCTTTATGGAAAACGGAGACCTTCCTATTAAGGTTTTAAACGGTAAGCCGGGCTACATTAATCTTTTGGATGCCTTTAACGGCTGGCAGCTTGTAAGAGAACTCAAAAAAGCAACCGGTCTTCCCGCAGCAACATCATTTAAGCATGTTTCACCTGCAGGTGCGGCTATAGGCCTTCCTCTTACGGATATAGAAAAGAAAATATACTGGGTAGAGGATATGGGAGAACTTACGCCTCTTGCCGCAGCATATTCAAGAGCAAGAGGTGCGGACAGAATGTCTT
>JAILFQ010000159.1 GCA_024697505.1 Lachnospiraceae bacterium | reverse complement strand
TATTTAAAACGTTTAAAGGCTTAATATTAAAAAGCTCTTTAAGCTTTGGCTTTGCAATAACAATGAAAAGGCAGACAGGAATAATCTGGTGTGTGATCTGTGAGAAGATCACATTGGTGGTAAGGTTGTTAATAATGGAGTCAAGAGGCAGAAACTGTATTGCAAAAGATAATAGAGCAATAAAAAGGAAAATATAATTAACTATTTTAAGCTCTCTGTCATCCTGTTCTATCATTATTATTGTATTGTCTGTATTGTTCATATGGGTACATCCTCTTAGTTTATTTCCCTTGACATTACCGTCTGCTTGCCGTATTTTTAAGTCAGCCGGGTATGGTAACGGTAACTCAAGTATCAATCATTATAAAGTAAGTTACTCTTATATTCCAGCACAAAATTTAAAATTTTAAGATGAGATGCATCTTAAAGATAAACGGACGGAGGACAATTATATGTATTCATTCACAACCAAAGTCAGGTTCAGTGAGGTAGACGTTAACAAGATACTCACTGTAAATTCCCTTATCAACTATTTTCAGGATTGCTCAACCTTCCACTCGGAAGATGTGGGACTGGGCTTTTCCTATTTAAACAGCGTAAACAGAGTTTGGCTTATGATCTCCTGGCAGGTAAAGATCAACCGCCTTCCGGGCTTCGGTGAAGAAGTTGAGATAGGAACATGGCCTTATGAATTCAAAGGAATGTACGGAAAGCGTATTTTCACCCTGAAAGAGGCAAAAACGGGAGAAATGCTCGCTTATGCAAACTCTATCTGGTGTTATGCGGACGACAAAACATTTGTACCCGCAAAAATTCTTCCGGAAAACACAGCCGGTTACGAAATGGAACCTCCTCTTGAAATGGAGGAAATGGGAAGAAAGATCCCTCTGCCGGAAGGAATGGTTGAAAAATCCGCTTTTACGGTGGACTACGCAGCTTTAGACTGCAATAAGCATGTAAATAACGGCCAGTATATAAGAATGGCGATGGATTATCTGCCGGACGGCTTTGAGGTGGGCGGCTTCATGGCAGAATATAAAAAGATGGCTTTTCTCGGGGACACAGTTATACCAAAGGTTGCCTCGGACGAAACATCATATACCGTTGCACTTACTTCTTCGGAGGGCAGTGTTTACACAACAGTTAAGTTTTTTAAGAAACAGGAGAGTTTAAAATGATATTACTTGGTAAAACCCAGACCCTTAAGGTGGTTAAGAAGGCAGAGATAGGTGTGTTTGTTTCCGAAGAGGGAGTGCCTGCCGGAACAAATCCGGTACCGGAGACAAAGCCTGCGGAAAATGAAATAGTAGAGGCGGCAAGAGTGCTTGTTCCAAGAAAAGAAGCAGGCGACGCAAAAGAGGGAGACCTTTTGAAAGTCTTTGTTTACAAAGATTCCGAGGACAGACCGATCGCCACAACAATAGAACCAAAGGTTACCATGGGAACGGTTGCAAGGCTTACGGTTAAGGATGTAACGGATATTGGTGCTTTTTTGGACTGGGGGCTTTTAAAAGATCTGTTTCTTCCTTTTAAGCAGCAGACTTATCGTGTTGCAAAAGGAGATACCGCCCTCGTTTCTCTTTATATAGATAAATCTTCACGACTTTGTGCTACAATGAAGGTGTATCATTTTCTTAAGAGCGGTGCACCTTACAAGTGTGAGGATAATGTGCAGGGCCTTGTGTACGAAATAATAGATGCTTTTGGCGCCTATGTTGCAGTGGACGATATGTATTCTGCTCTTATTCCTAAGAAGGAACTTTACGGAGACATAAAAGCGGGAGACAAAATTACCGCGCGGGTTACAAAGGTTATGCCGGATGGAAGACTTTCTCTGGCTCTTCGCGAAAAGTCTTATCTTACTCTCGATCCGGACGGAGAACTTATATACAACGCTTTGATCAAGGCGGGAGGCTTCCTTCCTTACCATGACAAGACTTCTCCGGAACTTATAAAGAGCAAGTTCGGACTTAGCAAGAACGCATTTAAAAGGGCAATAGGCCATCTTCAAAAAGAAGGAAAGATCATTATAGAGGATGATGGAATTTCAAAGACAGAAGAGTAGCGGCTTGTAAGAATACGGGAAAACTCCTGCTTTTAGGCTGCAGGAGACGAATATCCTTGATTTTTTATGGGAGGGAGATTATGCGAAAAAGAATATATTTCGGATTGACGGCAGTAATTGCAGCCATCTGCCTTTTTACCGGATGTGCGGGCTTTGGAAGCGATAAAAACAAAGAAAACGGTACGGAGGTTAAAAAGGATGTTACGGGAACACCGACACCGGAAATAAGTCCGAAGGTTGTGGAAGAGGTTCCGGACAATAAACTGACCATTACCCAGGATGAATCCGAGAAAAAGATAGATGATCTTTCAAAAACCGATGGATTTGAAGTATCATTTGTGAATACGGCAGGTGATGTTAAGACTACCTGCACATTTGGTTCCAAAGACGGCGTAAGCTGGGGAGTTATGGACGGTGCAGGCTACGCTTTAAAAAAGGACGGCGACAGCTACATTTACTACAATTATACGGAAGACGACGGTTACACAGCTGTTTACAAGCTTTCCGAGGAAAGCGCCATTTCCATGGCTTATATGTACGAGTACAGCATTTCCTATTGGCTGTATTTCGGAAATCTCTACGACGGGCTTCTTAAGAAGGAAGGCGAAAAAACGGTTGCGGGAAGAAAGTGTAGCTACTACAGCGTGGATTTCGGCATAGATGCGGGATACACTTTGAACCTTTGTGTAGACAATGAGTACGGATTTACCACTCTTATTGAAGGAAAAGCAAAACTTGAGGACGAAGTAAAAAATATCAAGTATGAAGTAACATCATTTGCAAGCGGAAATGATGTTAAGATTCCAAAACTTAAGGATTCGGAAAATATTACGGATCTTACGGAATAAGATCATACCGGGATGAAGAGACCGCCGGGGTTAAGCGGCGGACTGATTTGGAACAGCTGCCGCGGCTAACCCGCTGCCGGTTCGGATAGAGACCGTAAAAGCTTTAAAATAAGGCTTTTACGGTCCTTTTTTTGCTTAAAAATGGGGGATTTGAAGTTGTCTTTTTTTTCGATTTGAAAAATTTTAATCTTATGTTCGGTTTACAAAATCGAACATGCGTTCTATAATAAAATCCGGGACAAAGCTGAAGGATAGATTGCAAATATCTGCTTTATATGAAAGGAAGTGGTGGAGGTGATCGCAACAAAGCGCAACATTCCGACAGATGTTATTTGTCAGCACAAAACAGACGGCGGGATCATTCCCCTTCGCATACGTTTTACGGATGATGACGGTCTTAGGCAGATCTATACCATCCACTCTTACCGGGAAATGAACCCGTTTACGGATGGCTACAGGCTGCCGAGCGGGGTGGATGTTACATCCTATATGAAGAAATTTGAGTGTAAAATAACGGTTTTCAATGAGCAAAGAACAATAAACCTCCTATATAACGCGAATGATGGCATATGGCTTCTACTTGCGTAACTTTTGGCAATATTTTTGTTTTCTTGACAGAGAAACGGGTTTAAGGTAGTATTTTACTGAAAAATTATGAGAAAAAGTGGGGTAACCCACCGGAGGTTTTAAGTTGGAAAACAACGTAAATGAAGGAATAGATCGCAGCAGGATAAGGAATTTCTGTATTATTGCCCATATAGACCATGGAAAATCCACTCTTGCGGACAGAATAATAGAAAAAACCGGACTTCTTACTCAAAGAGAGATGCAGGCTCAGGTACTGGACAATATGGATCTTGAAAGAGAAAGAGGAATAACCATTAAGGCTCAGACGGTTCGTACGATTTACAAGGCAAAAGACGGCAAGGAGTACATTTTTAATCTTATAGACACTCCCGGCCATGTAGACTTTAACTACGAGGTTTCCAGAAGCCTTGCCGCCTGTGAAGGAGCGATCCTTGTTGTGGATGCTGCCCAGGGTGTAGAGGCACAGACTCTTGCAAATGTATATCTTGCCATAGACCACAACCTGGAAATAATGCCGGTCATCAACAAAATAGACCTGCCAAGTGCGGAACCTGAAAGAGTTAAAAAGGAAATTGAAGATGTAATAGGAATAGAAGCAGAGGATGCTCCTCTTATTTCAGCCAAAAACGGTCTTAACATAGAGGAAGTACTTGAGCAGATAGTTACAAAAATTCCTGCTCCGTCCGGAGATGAAAATTCACCGCTTTCCGCCCTCATTTTCGACTCAAAATACGACTCTTACAAAGGCGTTATCATTTTTTGCCGCGTAATGGACGGAAAGGTTACAAGGGGCACAAAGATTAAAATGATGGCAACGGGAGCAACAGCGGATGTTGTTGAAGTCGGTATATTCGGACCGGGTCGTTTTATTCCTTGTGACGAACTTGTTGCGGGAACGGTTGGCTACATTACCGCCAGCCTTAAAAATGTACAGGATACACGTGTGGGAGATACCGTTACAGATGCGGACAGACCTTGCGAGAAGGCGCTTCCGGGGTATAAAAAAGTAAACCCTATGGTTTACTGCGGTCTTTACCCTGCAGACGGAGCCAAGTATCCGGACCTCAGAGATGCTCTTGAAAAACTTCAGCTTAACGATGCGGCTCTTACCTATGAGCCGGAAACATCCATAGCGTTGGGCTTTGGCTTCAGATGCGGTTTCCTTGGACTTCTTCATTTGGAAATAATCCAGGAGAGACTTGAAAGAGAGTATAATCTGGACCTTGTTACAACCGCTCCGAGTGTTATTTATAAGATCTATAAGACGAACGGTGAGGAAATAGACATTACAAACCCTTCCAACATGCCGGATCCTTCAGAAATAGAGCATATGGAAGAACCTGTGGTTTCTGCGGAAATAATGGTCACAACGGAATATCTTGGTGCCATTATGAAGCTTTGTCAGGAAAGAAGAGGCTTGTATCTTGGCATGGAGTATCTTGAAACTACAAGAGCGGTGTTAAAGTACGAACTTCCTCTTAATGAGATAATTTACGATTTCTTTGATGCACTTAAGTCAAAGTCCAAGGGCTATGCATCATTTGATTACGAGCTTAAGGGCTATGCCAATTCCAAACTTGTAAAATTGGATATTCTGGTAAATCATGAGGAAGTGGATGCCCTTTCCTTTATAGTACATGCGGATACCGCTTACGAAAGGGGCAGAAAGATGTGCGAAAAGCTTAAGGAAGAGATTCCGAGACATCTTTTCGAGATCCCTATACAGGCAGCTATCGGCGGTAAGATAATTGCAAGAGAAACCGTCAGTGCAATGAGAAAAGACGTACTTGCAAAGTGTTACGGTGGAGATATTTCCCGTAAGAAGAAACTTCTTGAAAAGCAGAAAGAAGGAAAGAAGCGAATGAGGCAGGTTGGTAATGTGGAAATACCTCAGCAGGCCTTTATGAGCGTTTTAAAGCTGGACGAGGAGTAATAAAAAGTAATCCGGTTTAGGTGTGCAAAACTCGGGGAAAGCTGTGGAAAGATGTTCTTTAAAAAGAAGAAAAAGGAACTGCCGACAAGGCCGCTCGGAATATATGTACATATTCCTTTTTGCGTAAAGAAGTGCGGATACTGCGACTTTTTGTCTGCTCCGGGAACTCCGGAGGAAGAGGAAAGATATATTACCGCTCTTTGTAAAGAGATAAGGGATATGGGGCAGTATACTTCGGACTACCTTGTAAAAACAATTTATTTTGGCGGTGGAACACCTTCGGTTCTTGAAACTCCCCTTACGGAGAAGGTTATGGAAACGATCAGGCAGACCTTTACCCTGGACGAAAACGCGGAAATTACAATAGAGGTTAATCCCGGAACAATTACCAGGGAAAAACTCTACAAGTATAAAGAATTCGGTTTTAACCGTTTAAGTATGGGAATACAGTCCGCAGACGATGCGGAGCTTAAGAAAATAGGAAGGATCCACACTTTTAAGGAAACTGTGGACGGCTTTAATATTGCAAGGGAAGTAGGCTTTAACAACATAAGTGTGGATGTTATTTCCGCACTTCCCGGCCAGACCGAAAGCTCTTATGCAAACACTTTAAATGAGATTGTAAAGCTTGGTCCGGACCATATTTCTTCATACAGTCTTATTCTGGAAGAAGGAACTCCTTTTTACGAGAAATATGCGGAAAACGGTCCTTTTAAGGACGAAATACCGGGTGAGGAAACAGACAGAAAAATGTATGCATATACAAAAGAGTTCCTGAAGAGCAAGGGCTACGAACGTTACGAGATTTCCAATTACGCCAAGCCGGGTTTCGAAAGCAGACACAATTCTTCCTATTGGACAGGTACCGAATACCTGGGCTTCGGGCTTGGAGCTTCTTCCCTTTTTACCAACGCCAGATACCACAACGTGGAAAATATGGAAGAGTACATAACAAAGGCGCTTGCGGGAGAAGACACAAGAGCGGATATTGAAAGACTTGTGGAAGCGGAACAGATGGAAGAGTACATGATACTCGGCCTTAGAATGATGAAAGGAATCTCTAAGGAAGCTTTTAAGGCGAGATTTGGTAAACCTATAGAAGTTGTTTACGGAGACAAGCTTGCAAAGCTGAAAAGAGACGGCCTTATTACAAACGAAGGGGATACGGTGGCGCTTACAGACCTTGGAATAGATGTAAGCAACAGGGTTTTCGTGGAGTTTGTGCCGGATGAATTTGTAAGAAGATAAGAAAATAACAGAAAGCGTGTGAGGCGGAGGCTTCGCACGCTTTTTTGGTGCGCTCCTTAACCTGTTCGGCAGGTGGAGACTAAGTGTAAAAAAAGGGCGAGCTTGCCGTCGCAGAGAGTACGGAAGCGAAGGGGGATGCAATTCGATTCGCTCCTTAACCCGTTCGACAGGGTAAGCTAAGGTTAGGAGCCCGGGCACTGGAGTGCACCGTCGCTCCGATTCGGCATCCATGCTTCAACGTTCGCTAGAATCGCCTCCGTGCGATTCTCCGGTGCAGTGCCCTATTCCTAACCTAAGCTTACCCAAAGTCTCACTCTAAATACGCTCATCGAAATGTCACACTCTTCCGCTTCCTGAGAGTGGTGAGCCTCGCTCGCCCATTTTTTCCACTAAGTCTCCCAAAGCCTTAACTTAGGTTACCTGCGGCAAGTACATAAGCCTCCGCCCGCCTA
>JAILFQ010000146.1 GCA_024697505.1 Lachnospiraceae bacterium | reverse complement strand
TATATTAGGGTTTGAGATCATTGCTTCGCACATCCTGGTATAACCATGCTTTGGCATTCCCTGGTATTTATCCGCAAAATAGCGGGTGTCTCTGTTATATCTTACCGGAATACGGGAAATAACGGATGTATCTATCTTTGCAGGATCCAGTCCCCATTGTTTCTTTGTATAGTTTTCAAAAAACTTTGCGTAGATTTCTTCTCCCACTTTTGAAAGCGCCACATCTTTACTTGTCTTAATCTCTTCCGGCTTCATCGGAACAGCCTTCTTTTTTAAGAAGTCTTCCATCTCATCCTGAGAAAGAGAAAGATTGTAAAGCTTATTGATCGTCTCAAGTGTTATAGGCATTGGAATGAGGTTTCCATCCACATAGGTAAGAACCCTGTGCCAGAAATCGTTCCATTTTGTAAAATTTGAAAGATAGTCGTAAACACCATTATCATTTGTGTGGAAAATGTGCGGGCCGTAGTTATGGATCAATATTCCGTCTTCATTGTAGGAGTCGTAAATATTGCCTCCTATATGGTTTCTTTTTTCTATAACAAGAACCTTTTTATTTAAAACATTTGCTATTCTTTCCGCAACGGTAAGACCGGAAATACCGGCACCGACTATTACGTATTCATACTTCATATAATACCCTCCTTTTAATCAGACGCCCTGTTAAGGGGCTTATCCGTATCGTAGATCTTAAAAGACCAGTCCGTTCCTTCATCCTGTGCATATACACATTCAAAAGCCTGAGAAATAATGTCCTCTCTTACTCTGAAAAGATTGCACTCTCTCGCATCCCTGTCCACAACTATATATCTTATGCCGTAATACGCCGTATAATTCTGCAATATTTCGACACTCGGAGCTTCATACATGGCTATCATTGCAAATTCTCTCGGCTCTGTTTCGTAGCCTGCAGAAGTGGAATAATACGGCCAACCGTAAAAGAGCATTGCTCCGCCGATGGTTAATCTGTTAAGCGAATATTGAGGAACCAGGAAAATATCCTTACAGGTTGCATTTTCCTCAACCCATTTTGTAACCGGGTCGTCCCAGGCATAAGTTATGGGATATTTATTTCTCACTATTACAGTGTGCAGGTCGAACACTCCGGTTGCAGTTAAAATAAAGGTAAGCAAAAGTGCTGCAAGTCTGCACCAAAAATCTTTTTTTTCAAAGAGCTCCGCAAGAAGCTCCGCAGCATATATGGAAATGAGCATTAATGTCATCATTATCCATTTATGGTTAACCGCAATATAGTATGCTGTGTTGTTGGTTTTTATAAGGGAAACGGTAAAAGCCAAAACAGTTGGAACAAAGAAAACAAAAAGCATGTATTTCCCGCTTCTCTTCTTCTTAAGGAAGGTTATAAAGGCAAGCAATATAACAATTCCCGTAAGTTCAAAAATGTAGACCAGGACTCCGAAGAAGTTCTTGTTTTCCGCCAGGAACCCAAAAAAGTATTCCGGATAAACCGCAGAACCCGTTATAAAGAAATGAGACTGCAAAAGGCCGAGTACCAAAGCAATGACTGCGGCTATAAGGTAATCTAATCTATAGTCCGAAACCGCAGCCATAAAAAAGAGCATGCTCATTGTTGCAATAAGAACAGACCCGTTCCAGAAAGCTATGGAGCCCAGTACAAGTCCCATTCCCACAGAGAACTTAATATTCTTTACCCCAAAGGCCGTTCTTGTAAGAAAAAAGTTCTTAAAAAACAGGATAAAATTAAATTTTCTGTCCTCAAAAAGAGACTTCATTTTTCTGTCCATGGCGTACACATACGGATGGAACACCATAAGTGCAAACAAAAGTATTGCAAGAGAAAAAGCAAGGTGTCTCTGGTTTGCGTATACGTTAAGGTTCCAAAGGCCCCAGTCCTCGTGCTCGGTGTAACCTATAAAGTTACTTATATTCTTAATTGCATCCCACAATCTGCCTTTCGGCTGCTCCGCCATAAACTTGAACACACTGAAGGAACTTCTGAAAGTAAAAAGAAGTGTTGCAATAAAAGCCGCAAGTCTGCTTTTTGTAAGCCTTACCGCAAAAGCAAACAAAAGAAGGTAAGCCGAAACCATTCCCATAATACTTGGAAAATTAAAGGCTATGTCCAGTCTTAAGCCCAGAAATTCCAGATTTCCCGCAAGGAACTCAAACATAAAATGATACTTCATGTCTGCATTTGCAAAATGCGCATATTGTGTA
>JAILFQ010000187.1 GCA_024697505.1 Lachnospiraceae bacterium | reverse complement strand
AGTGTTTTGTCAAACAGTTTGGAAAAAAGGCCTATTATTAGTCCGTTTAAAAGAGCACTTATTGCTGTTCCTATGTTTATACCCACAAAATTCCACATACCAAAGAAGGCAAAACTGAAAATAACGGAAACCAAAGTACTTGTTATATCATAACCTATTTTAAATTTGGACCTGTTAAGATCATATCTTTCGGATACTCTTACCACAAACATATCGTAGGCCTCCTGAGGAAGGTAGGTATTAAACATTAATGCCACCCCGGGGCCGCAAATAATAAGTCCAAAAGCAAAAAGAAATATCCTTATGCCAAGGTTATCTGCCGGTATATAAGAAACCAGCTTCATACATAAATCTAACACACTTCCGTAAAAAAATGTAGTAACAAAAGCAAGCAGATAAGAAAACCGGATTTTTCTCATAACTATCATCATTAAAATTATAAGAGAGCCTTGAACAATGTATTCCGCAATTCCGAAAGTAAACCAGCTTACGCTTTCAGAAACCTTTAAGTAAAGCAGATAGGCAGGTGCAACTATCATTGATACACCAAAATCCGCTCTTGAAAGAAGGGCGGCGGAAAAAGCCACCAGGAAAATCCCAAGCAAATACGCCACTTCTCTGTAGCAAACCACTTTTTTCATTTAAATAACCTTCTCCTTTTGTACACCATCCTGCGGCAATTCCTTTAAAAACTTATATGCAATCGGAAAAGAGATAAGGGCCGCAAGTATATCTGCCACCGCCTGGGCAGATTCAATTCCTTTTATTCCGAATAAACTGCTGAGAATAAGTATCATAGGTATAAAGAAAAGTCCGCTTCTTGCAGTTGCAAGGAAGGTGGCTCTTCCGCTTTTACCAACGCTTTGGAAAAGCATGTTTGCCGTAACCGTTATCGGCACAAATAGCAGGGATACGGACTGGAACCTTAAGGCAACACGACCTATTTTTATTACTTCCGGATCTTTTCTGAAAAATGTAACAATCTCTTCGGAGAAAATAAAACCAAGTATTGCAAAAACAGCCAAGAAGCATGTTCCGAAAATTAGAGTAAACATATATGCTTTCTTTACACGACTGTACTTTTTGGCACCATAGTTAAAGCCGCAAACAGGCTGGAAGCCCTGACCTATGCCAAGGCCAACGCTAAACATAAACATTACCGTTCTTGCTGTAATACTCATAGCAGCTATTGCAGCATCTCCATACGGCTTTGCACATATGTTCAGAACTGTGGTGGAAATACTGTTAAGTCCCTGTCTTACAAGGCTTGGAAGTCCCACAAGTATAATGCTTACAATTACCTCTTTTGTAAATGAAAAGTCCAAAGGATTGAATCGGCTTTGCACCTTTCCCCTAAGAAAAGGTACAAGAAGGATTATGGCACTTACAAACTGGGAAAGTGCTGTAGAAATACCTGCTCCTTCACAGCCCATGGAAAGAACCCTTACAAATATGTAGTCTCCGCCTATATTTAAAAGTGCTCCGGAGACAAGGCCTACCATAGCAAAAGCGGCCTTTCCCTCATATCTTAAAATGTTGTTCATAATGCAGCTCGCCACCATAAGAGGAGCCGCAATAAGAATATATCTGCTATATGCAACGGAATGAGGAAGAATTGTATCTGTACTGCCAAGTAAGACCATAAAGCCTTCCTGGAAAATCAGTCCAAACACCGTAATAAGAACCCCCATTGCAAGCCCCATATAAAAAGAAGTTGCGGAATATTGCCTTGCTTTCTTTACATTATGAGCACCGAGAAGTCTTCCGATGTTACTTCCGGCACCATGGCCGAACATAAAGCCGAATGCCTGGATTATTGCCATAAGTGAAAAGACTATTCCTGTTGCTCCGCTCTCGCTTGTACCAAGGTCGCTTACAAAGTAGGTATCTACAAGATTGTAAACAGATGTAACAAGCATGCTTATTGTTGTCGGGAGCCCAAGTTCCAAAACCAAACGATTGACCGGTTTTTCCGTCATTTTTTTATATTGTGCTTCTATCTGATCCATATCTCTTTCCAATCTTTAAAAATGCGCTGAACAATAGAATAACACCCTGAAAAGTTTTTGTAAAGTCAATACAAAAGTATATAATCAAAACTTTA
>JAILFQ010000090.1 GCA_024697505.1 Lachnospiraceae bacterium | reverse complement strand
TCAGCGTATCCGTTACTAAGCAGGGCTTTATGACCGGCTTAGTAACGGATACGCTGAACATATCTGCCGAAACGGCACTTTCCTTAACGTCATCCGTAAAATTAAGAACTATCTTGTTAGCGCCCGGTCCCCAATCATAGCCTGTTACAACAAGTGTTGATGTAGGTGTTAAAGGAGCCACGCTTTCGGAAACAACGTTTCCTGTATATAATGTGCCTATAACCGAACCAAGTAAGCAAGAAACAAGAACCATGCAGACAACTGTAGGAAGGATTCCCTTACCGTAGGCAATATCAAGTGCCTTGGCTCTTGGCTTTCCTTCACCGTATCTGAGATTTTCAAGATCTTTATAAGCTTTTTCCTTTGCCTCACGGCACTTAAGCTTGTATTCGTATCTTGCAATTTCTTTTTCTTCAGCTCCGGAAATATTCTTGTAAGACTTCTCGAACTCTTCCTTAAGAGCCTTTCTGTCTTCCTTAACCTTATCAAAAGCCTTTTTATCTTCATCCTTTAAGGAAGTTCTCTTTACTATTCTTACTACAGCATAAGCTGCAAGAAGAATTCCCAAAATGATACCGAAGAAAATGGCTATATCTTTAAGGTTACGATCTGTTGTTTTAACAATAGGAGTAGGAACGTTAACGTACTTATTTTCCTTAACAACCTTCTCAACGATGACTTCTTTCTCTACGATCTTTGTAGCGCCGCCTGCAGAAGCACTGCCCATGTTTGGACCGCCAACCTTTAAGCAGTCGATGTTGGGAGCGGTGGTTCCCACGAATTCAAGTGTAACGGTGTTTGCGCCTGCAGCAAGTGTTGCGGGTACATAAACGTCTGTCCAGTTTTCGTAGTTTCCTTCCTTTAATGTGATGTCATTGTAGGAAAGTTCATTGCCGTTAAGTGTGAGCTTGATCTGTCCCGCAAGCTGCATATCGCAGTTTCCAAATGTTTCCATGGAAAAAGCTCCGGATGCAAGTACAAAGTCAAGTGTAGCCGCACCGCCCTTGTGATCAAAAGTCCATGTAAGCTTGTTACCTGCAACTCCGAAGTAGCCAATGCTCTTTCCGCCGCTGGCAGAGGCCTTCTCCTCGATAACAGAATCACCCATGGCAGGAGCGCCTTCGAAGACAGCATCTTCTGCTTCATAGGTTTCAACAGGTGTGTTATCAACAGTGCCTGCAACTGCATTCTTTAAACCGGGTGCGCAGATCTTTAAGCAGTCAATGTTGGGTGAAACAGGGAAAAATGCGTTTGGCTGCTCGATGATGACCAGCGAAATTGTGTTTGTGCCTGCCTTGAGCACTGCGGGAACAAATACTTCGGTCCAGTTGTCATAAGACTCATTACCTTCAAGTGTAATATCGTCGAAAGCAAGTTCTTCGTCATTAAGATAAAGCTTAACGGCGTCCATTAACTGCATAGGACCATTGCCCATAGTCTCAAAGGAGAACGCACCGGATGCAAGGACAAAATCCAGTGTAACCTCTCCGCCTTCATGCTCTACGGTCCAGGTAATCTTGTTTCCGGCAACTCCGAAGAAACCGACGTTTTTGCCGCCGCTTGCGGAAGCATGTTCCTCAACAAAGGGTTTTCCCTCCTGACTAGGAGTTCCTTCGATCGTCGCGTCTTCAGCTTCATATAATGTTCCTTCGGCCGCCAGAGCATCGTAAGATGCTCCGGTAAATGTAAGAGTAAGTGCTGTTGCCAGGGTCAAGGAAACAGCTTTAAAAAGATTTTTAAGATTCTTTCTCATTATCTTGCGTTCCCCCTTCTCTCCTCTATTATTGCCATAATATACTTCTTGTGCTTTCTTGTACGCAATACAACCAGTACTGTGTAAAGAATAATAACAGCAGCAAGTACAATATCAACAACAGTAAGAAGTGTACGTGTTACATGTGATTCCTCACCTGCCATTGCAAATGATGAACCTGTAGCGTTACTGTTTGCAGTTGTATAGAAAATATTCTTTGCAGCTCTTCTTGCAGCCTGCTGAATAATAGGATCCGCAAGGTCGCTTTCAGACCAGTTAGGACTTAAGAATTCCATACCGGTAAGTAATAAGTCGTTACCGGCTACAATACTCCACTGAGGATTCATAAATGCCTGCATGGACATGTAGTAGTCTGTTATAACAGTTCCCTTGAAGCCCCATTCATTTCTGAGTACCGTTGTAAGAAGCTGGAAGTTGTTTCCTGCCCACTTATCACCGATACGGTTAAAGGAACTCATTATTGCTGTTGTGCCGCCTTCCTTAACGGAAAGTTCGAACGGAAGAAGGTAGATCTCACGAAGTGCCTGTTCATTTAACCATGTGAAAAGACCGTTTGAAGCACGATCCGTTTCTGTTTCGTTTGCGGCAAAGTGCTTTACATAGCAGTAAAGACCATATTCTGCCGCACCATATACAACCTTTGCGGAAATCTTACCGGAAAGAAGAGGATCTTCTGAGAAGTACTCGAAGTTTCTTCCATCGAAAGGTGAACGGTGAATGTTTACACCAGGTGCATACCAACCCGGAATCGAGTAGTTCTGAGACTCAATACCGAGGGCTTCGCCCCAAAGCTTTGCAACTTCTTCGGAGAAAGTACTGGAAACTACTGTCTCGTTTGGATAAGCAACACCCCAACCGCCTGCAACTCCTGTAGAAGATGCATTCTGGTTGTTAAATCCGTTAGGTCCGTCAAAGTCAAGGCACTTTGGTTTCTCTACAGATTCCACTGCCTCATTCTTATATCCGCCGAAGGAGATAAGGTCTATCATTTCCTGAACGGTAAGCTGGTCCATAAATTCGTCCCACTTAGGATCGTCAAACGCAACTCCGGCCATATCATTAAACTTAATGCCGGCATCCACACCTGTTGTTGCAGGTTCGTTTTCATAAGTTGCAATCGCTTCCGTATCATTTTTATAAGAAGCCTTCTCAGTTGCCTTAACAGCTGCGGAAGCTGCACGAGGCTCTGTCTGCTGCGGAAGAGTCATATCTGCTCTTGTCATATACTTTACAGGAACAGTTTCATCGGAACCGTCTGCATATTCAAATACCGAAACTGCAGCAATAAGATCCGAATCTCTCTTTCCGTCTTCACTGTCTGTATAAACAACCTTATTCTTTACTGTATAAGTATCTGAATCGATCACATCATGTGAGTTGTTCATAAGTTTGATCTCATAATCGCCTGCAGAAAGAACATAAGCCCCTTCACCAAGGTAATCAAACGCCGCCATATCATCTACGGCAAACTCTATGGTAAGAGTTTCGGATGCGCCCGGCTCAAGAAGCTCCGTCTTGGCAAAACCTGCAAGCTCAACATAAGACTTTTCAATATTCTCTGCCTTATTGTAAGGAGCTGTAAAGTAAACCTGAGCTACTTCCTTACCTGCAACATCACCTGTATTTGTAACCTTAACCTTTACCTCTATTACGCCATCCTTTTCCTTCATGCTGGTCATTTCCTGCTTAAAGGTTGTGTAAGAAAGGCCA
>JAILFQ010000080.1 GCA_024697505.1 Lachnospiraceae bacterium | reverse complement strand
AGTAAACGGGGGTGTAAAATGCAAATACACGGGCTTTCAAAACTTACTCTTTTGGACTATCCGGAGCATATGGCGTGTACAGTTTTTACGGGGGCATGTAACTTCCGCTGCCCGTATTGTCATAACGCTCCGCTGGTACTGAACCCGGACTCCTGCCCGGTAATTCCGGAAGAAGAGGTTTTTGACTTTTTGGCAGGAAGAAAAGGAATACTTGAAGGGGTGTGCATAACCGGCGGGGAACCGACTCTGCAGGCAGACCTCCTTATTTTTATGAAGAAGATAAAAGACCTGGGCTACAAGGTAAAGTTAGACACCAACGGCTACAGACCGGAAGTGGTGGAAGAGGTAATAAAAGAAGGCCTTGCGGACATGTTTGCAATAGATATTAAAAATGATAAAGAAAAATACCCTATAACCTGTGGTATTCTAAATGATAAAGCCTTCGAAACGGAAAGGATCTCCAAAAGCATAGAACTGCTTAAAACAAGCGGAATAGCTTATGAGTTCAGAACAACGGTTATGAAAGAGCTCCACGACGCGGAAAGAGTGGAAAACCTTGCGGAATGGATAGCAAAAACCGGAGGCGGAAACGCGGAAGAAATACCTTATTTCCTGCAGAATTTTAAAAGCTCCGACGGGCTTGTCTGCGGAAATGAAGATGCCTTCCACTCGTTTACCGAAGCGGAAATGAAAGAACTGTTGGAAGCTGCCTGTAAATGGCTTCCAAAAGCAAAAATAAGAGGAGAGGGACGCTGATGCAGATAAAATACGAGACAAAACGACTGGTGCTTCTTATTGCGGACGAGTCCCATGCCGCACTTATACTGGACTTCCTTAAAAGAAACCACGAAAGCTTTGCCCCCTACGAACCGTCTTACCCGGAAAACTACTACACCTTAAAATACCAAATGATGTTCCACAGAGCCTCTATGAAACAGTTTTTAAAAAGCACAGGTCTGCGTTACTATCTTTTTGAAAAAGGTGCACCGGAGACAATACTTGGTTGTGTAGCGGTGTCGGATATAAAGATGGGAGAAGAAAAGTCCTGCAGCATATCCTATAAACTGGACAAGGACGCAAGGGGAATGGGCTTTGCACATGAAGCCGTAGAATTCTTAATTGACGAAATAGCAAAAGAATGGGGCATACACCGGATAGAAGCAGATATTCTTCCGGAAAACGAAGATTCCATACGGTTTGCCAAAAAACTTGGCTTCGACTTTGAAGGGATAGCAAAGAGTTCCCACAAGGTGCAGGGATGCTGGAAAGACCATGCAAGATATGCAAAGATAATTGAATAACTTCTTTCCTTGACAGAGCTAGAAAAAGGCTTTATACTTGTGTTTGCCGTGCAGCCGGGGAGACAGCGGTGCCCTGTACCTGCAATCCGCTACAGCAGGGGTGATATTCGGCTGAGGGTAGCTTTTTGTAAAGCAGCCCGTCGCAAGTGGCGTTGAAGCTTTGGTCTTACGCAACAGATGCCTGTGAACCGTGTCAGGTCAGGAATGGAGCAGCACTAAATGGGAGTTTCTGTGTGCCGTAAGGTTGCCGGGGCCGAGTTAACTGCGGCGGTAACGTTTATGAGTGCTATTCGAAGCAGAATGCACGGCTTTTAAATAAGACAGAAGGATTATCCCGGTGTTTGCATTTAACACCGGGATTTTTGGTAAAAATAATGATATTTGATACACACGCTCATTACGATGACGAAAAATATAATGAAGACAGAGAAGAGGTGCTCCTGTCTCTTGCCGGAAAAAATGTGGGAAGAGTTGTAAATATCGGAGCATCATTTGAGGGGGCCATTGCAAGCGCTGAACTCGCAAAGAAGTATGACTTTGTCTATGCTGCGGTTGGAATTCATCCGGACGATGTGGGCGTTTTAAACGAAGATGTAATGGCGCGTATCTCCGCCCTTGCGGACGAAGAAAAGACGGTTGCCATAGGCGAAATAGGCCTGGACTATCATTGGCTTGTGGAGAGCAGGGAAACGCAAAAGTACTGGTTTGAAAGACAGATGGAACTTGCGGTGGAAAAAGATCTGCCTATTATAATCCACAGCAGGGACGCCTGCGAAGACACAATGGAGCTTATGAAGAAGGCTCACGAAAAGTATGGCGATAAGCACAAAGGAATAGTTCACTGTTTTTCTTATTCTGCGGAAATTGCGAAAGAATACGTGAAGATGGGCTTTTATATAGGAGTAGGCGGAGTTGCAACCTTTAAAAACGGAAAGAAGCTTAAAGAAGTGATCGCCGCTGTACCCCTCGAAAAAATAGTTCTTGAAACGGATTGTCCTTACCTGGCGCCGGAACCCTTCAGAGGGCAGAGAAACTCTTCCGACCTGATCAAATATGTGGTGCCGGTTGTTGCGGGAATTAAAGGAGTAACAGAGGAAGAGGTTGAAAGGATCACCTGGGACAATGCCTGCAAGGTTTACGGACTTGCGGATCAGAAAGGAGCATAAATGGCTACACTTGGAAACCCAAAGAATACAATAGAAATACTCAATAAATACAGCTTTGTTTTCCAAAAGCGCTTTGGACAGAACTTTTTAATAGACGAGCATGTACTTAACAAGATAATTGCGGCAGCGGAAATAACAAAGGAAGACATGGTGCTGGAAATAGGACCGGGAATCGGCACAATGACGCAGTACCTGTGCGAAAATGCAAGAGAAGTGGTTGCGGTGGAAATAGACAATAACCTGATCCCGATCCTTAAAAATGATACTCTTGCAGCTTACGACAATGTAACCATCATTAATGAGGATATCCTTAAAGTAGACATTGCAAAGCTTGTGGAAGAAAAGAACGGCGGAAAACCTATTAAAGTTGTGGCAAATCTGCCTTACTATATAACTACGCCAATAATTATGGGACTCTTTGAGGCTCATGTACCAATAAAAAACATAACCGTAATGGTGCAAAAAGAAGTTGCCCAGCGTATGCAGGCAGGCCCGGGAAGCAAAGATTACGGGGCGCTTTCTCTTGCGGTTCAATACTATGCCAAGCCTTATATTGCGGCAAATGTGCCGGAAAACTGCTTTATGCCGAGACCTAATGTGGGTTCTGCGGTAATAAGGCTCACTTTATACGAAGACGCACCGGTTAAGGTTAAAGATGAAAGCTTTATGTTTAAGCTTATAAGAGCTTCTTTTAACCAAAGAAGAAAGACTCTTGTAAACGGACTTACAAATGCGGCAGATCTTTCTCTTAAAAAAGATGACGTAACGGCTGCTCTTGTAAAAATGGGCCTTTCGGAAACGGTAAGAGGAGAAGCTTTAACTCTTGCACAGTTTGCGAAGCTTGCAGATGAATTAAAGTAGGAGGCATCCTTTGGAAAGCAGGTTTTTACCTCTGTCGGGAGAAGACAAAAGACTTTTGATAAGTGAAGACGGGAAGCAGGTGGCAGGTTTTATTCTCTATCCCATAAGTGAAAATGAAGCCGAATTTACCCCGGAAACACAAGATATTGTAAAAGACGAAAATGATAAAAACGGTCCAAAAATATCCGAAAATATCATTTGCGAAATGAGAAACACCCTTTTGGAAGCCTTTTCGGCCATAAAAAAGGAGGGATATGAAAAAGTGGAATTTACCCTTGAAAGGAGTAGCCCGATATACAGGTTTGTGCTTTCTACGGAAGTAGTTAAAATTAAGAGAAGCGAATACTTTATGAAACTGGTTTCACTTAAGGACCAACAACAAGATAATGTGGCTGATGGAGAAAAACCGGAATATAAAGAACAAAATAGGGTTACAAGGGTGGTTTCCCCGGACTTTAAAGGAAAGTACGAGAACTTTCTGGACGGCATATACCTATACGGAGTAAATGTGCCGGTAAAGTACAGACGAAAAGGCTGTGCCACAAGAAGGATAAAAGAGATATTTTACAAAAATGACAAAAAGCCAATATATGTACATGTGAGCGGAGAAAACGTTCCGGCAAGGCAATTATACCTTAAACTTGGTTTTGAAGATTCCGAGGTTTACGACTATCTGGTCCTTGCGGAGGATGGAGAAAAGTGTAAACAATAAGATTGTAATAGAGGCTGACGGGAAAGGGTTATAAACTATGAGAAAACTCACCGAAGACGAAAAATACATGAAAGAGGCCATAAAACAGGCGAAAAAAGCCGGCAGACTTATGGAAGTGCCCATTGGCTGTGTGATCGTCTATGAAGGTAAGATAATTGCCAGAGGCTGCAATATGCGTAATACCAAAAAGACTACCCTTGCCCACGCAGAGCTTCTTGCCATAAAAAAAGCAGCCAAAGTTATAGGAGATTGGAGGCTGGAAGGCTGTACCATGTACATAACTTTGGAGCCCTGTCAGATGTGCGCGGGAGCTATTATCCAGGCAAGAATGCAGAGGGTGGTTATAGGGAGCATGAATAAAAAGGCCGGGTGTGCAGGCTCTGTGCTTAACATACTCGAGGAGCCCCGCTTTAACCATATGGCGGAGGTAACAAGAGGGGTTTTGGAGGAGGAATGCTCCGAAATGCTCAGCAGTTTTTTTAAAGAACTGAGAAGTCTTAAACAGCAGGAAAAGAACACAAACTTTACGGATTTGTAAACTCGTGTTATACTGTTAGTTAATTCAGATTCGTTGATTTTTGGAAAATAACTTACATACAAGTTATGGAAAATCTAAACCTCAGGGGGCGGAAAATGGCAGTAGAGCTTAAACCGGGAGCGGTTAATCAGATTAAGAAAGGAACGGTCCTTTTTGAAGAAAAGGGAGACGTTTCTTTTATTTGTGCCGTAATTAAGGGACATATTTCTGCATATACTGAAGCCGCAGGTTTTCAGGTAACGGTCGGCGGCTTTATAGGAGTTGCGGACATTTTTGAAGGTAAATATCTTGCAACATACGTTGCAGATCAGGATACGGT
>JAILFQ010000067.1 GCA_024697505.1 Lachnospiraceae bacterium | reverse complement strand
AAACCGTTCTTCGCATCGCTTTCAATAACTGTTTTTGCTCTCATAGTCAAAAAAACTGCAACAAACAGGATTGCCGCAGTCATGAGAGGTACCAGTACCATAAGAAGCTGTGCGCTTATACGTTTTTGCGATTTTAAAATATTCATGATACTACCTCCTTAAAAAAAAGATTAAGCATATTATACAAAAATTTGGAGCAATTTGCAATATTTTTCAGAGTATTATCTTTATTCCAAGTAAATAAAGTCACATCACAGTGTATTTGTCACTCAATTTACCCGTACTTAAAGAACTTGTAAGCAGAACCTTTATATAGCAAGCTTTAACTTTAATTGCTATAATAAAGGTGTTCAAAAACACTACGAAAGGCTGTTAAAATGCAGAAAAAAATATTTATTATAGAAGATGATAAAACCCTGTGCAACGAACTGTCTATTTTGCTTGAAAAACAGGGCTATTTAACAGAAAAGCCAAAGGACTTCGAAACTTTGCCGAACCAGATGCTCTCTTCGGATGCAGACCTTTTTCTCTTAGACATTACTCTTCCCGGACAAAACGGAGAGTTTCTTTTAAGAGACTTCAGAAGCCGGCGCGATACTCCTGTAATAATGCTTACCAGCAGAACCGAGGAACTGGACGAAGTGCTTTCCATGAGTTACGGTGCAGACGACTACATAACAAAGCCTTACAACCCCACTCTTCTCCTGCTCCGAATTTCCGCAGTTTTAAAAAGATCTTCCAAAGGAACGTCGGCAAGCCATACATACAGAGGCGTGGAAGTTTCTACTCTGAAAGGCAGTCTTTTACTTAACGGCAGAGAAGAGGTCCTTACCAAAAACGAAATGATAATTTTTAACCTGCTCTTTGAAAAGCAGGGAGAGATTGTTTCCAGAGACGAACTCATGACCGTTCTCTGGGACAACGACGAATTTCTTAATGATAACGCCCTTTCCGTAAACATTAGCAGACTTCGCTCCAAGCTTGCGGAACTTGGGCTTCCTGATGCAATAGAAACCAGAAAGAAACAGGGGTATGTCTTAAAATGAAACCTAAAGAATACTTAAAAGACCATATTGTAACTTATCTTGTAAGATCTTGCTGTGTTCTTGCTGCCATCATTTTTTTACTGGCCTTTAAAGCGCAGTCTTCCCTTATTTTCGTTTTATGCTTTATTGCGCTGATTTCCTTCCTGGTAACAGACATATACGAATACAGAAGAAAAAAAGACTTTTACAATAAACTTGTTTTATCTCTTAAAGAACTGGACAAGAAATACCTGCTGCCGGCAATGCTTGAAGAACCATCATTTTATGAGGGACGGTTACTTTGTGACATTCTTTCCGAATGCGATAAGTCAATGTTAGAAAATGTTTCCGACTACAAAAGACAGAGCAAGGAGTTCCGTGAATACATAGAAATGTGGGTACACGAAGCAAAACTGCCCGTTGCTTCCCTTACTCTTATGAGTAAAAATGCAGGTGACAACAACGAAAAAATGAGCAGAGAGCTTAAGAGGATCGACGATTATATAGAAAACGTGCTTTACTATGCAAGAAGCGAAAGCCCGATGAAAGATTACATAATAAAGGAAACTTCCATTAAAAAGGCTTTTAACGCCTGTGCAATGAAGAACAGAGAGACCCTGCAGCACACCGGGGCAAGCATACAAACAGAGGGGCTGGACGCACAGGTTATGACAGATGCTAAGTGGTTGGAGTTTATTTTTGGCCAGCTTATCTCCAACAGCATAAAATATGCGGACGATAAAAGGCCTTTGGTAATCCGGGTAAGTGCAGATAAGTCCGGGACAGACACAATACTGAAGTTTAAAGACAACGGCATTGGAATAGCCGCTGCAGATCTTCCTTACATATTTAACAAGTCTTATACCGGCCGTAACGGCAGAAAAGACGCCAAGTCCACAGGAATGGGGCTTTACATTGTAAGCAGCCTTCTTGAAAGACTTGGGCACAAAATAAGCGTCTCTTCCGAAGAAGGAAAATACACGGAATTTACCATAATATTTACGGAAAACAACTATTACAGCGAACTTAGGCAGTAGATACTGCCCGGTCTTGAAGTCTTGAAAAATTTATATTTTACAAAATCATTACTACCCAATCTTACAAAATTGTAAGGTTGGGTAATATTAAACTTGCGACCGTTTTAATATTTTTTTGTACTATTATGGCATAAAAAGAAAAATGCGAACTACGAAAGGAGTTTGTTTTATGGAATTACTTAAAGTTGAACAAATAGAAAAATATTACGGAAACAAGTCTTCACTTACAAAAGCCATAGATGATATTTCGTTTAAAGTGGAACAGGGTGAGTTTGTTGCAATAATGGGTGCCTCCGGAAGCGGTAAGACCACCCTTCTTAACTGCATTTCCACAATAGACAAGGTAAGCGCCGGACACATCTACCTTGAGGGGAAAGATGTTACAAAGCTTAAAGGAAAGGACCTTTACAAATTCAGAAGAGATAAACTTGGTTTTATTTTTCAGGACTTTAACCTTTTGGACACATTAACCGCCTACGAGAATATTTCTCTTGCTCTTTCCATCCAAAAGAAGTCTTATGCGGAAGTAGACGCTGCGGTTAAATCCGTTGCTTCTCAGCTTGGAATTACAGATGTTTTAGACAAGTACCCTTACCAGATGTCCGGCGGACAAAAGCAAAGAGTTGCCTCTGCAAGAGCCATAATTACGGACCCATGTCTTATTCTTGCGGATGAACCTACAGGCGCTCTGGACTCCAAGTCTTCCAAAATGCTCCTTGAAAGATTTAATTACTTAAACAGAGAATACGCCGCAACAATAATGATGGTTACCCACGACAGTTTTTCCGCCAGCTATGCGGGCCGTGTAATCTTTATAAAAGACGGAAAAATCTTCCATGAGCTTTCCAGAGGTACAGATACAAGAAAAGATTTCTTTAACAAGATAATTGATGTTGTAACTCTTTTAGGGGGTGATGTAAACGATGCTCTTTAAGATGTCTTTAAGAAACATAAGAAACAGTATGAAGGATTACGCCATCTACTTCTTCACTCTTATTATAGGTGTATCCATCTTTTATGCTTTTAACGCCATAGGCGGACAGGCAGCAACATTAAAGCTTTCCTCCGGATCCATGGATATTATAGATTTACTTAAGACCATGCTTTCCGGCGTAAGCGTTTTTGTAGCCGTTGTACTGGGGCTTTTGATAATTTATGCCAGTCGTTTTCTTATGAAGAGAAGACACAAGGAATTTGCGATATACATGACGCTTGGTATGGGAAAAGGAAAGATTTCCGCCATACTCCTTACGGAAACAATTTTTATAGGTCTTGGTTCTTTGGGCATTGGTCTTTTGGTGGGAATAGGACTTTCACAGCTTATGAGCGCCCTTGTTATAAGCCTTTTTGAAGCAGATCTTTCAGCATACAAACTTGTTGTTTCCGGAAGAGCCATTGTTCTTACAATAATCTTTTTTGTGGTAATGTACCTTGTTGTTATGCTCTTTAACAGTGTAGCCGTTACAAAGTTAAAGCTTATAGACCTTTTGTACAGTGAGAAGAAGTCCGAACGTATAAAAATAAGAAAGCCTCTTGTATGCATTCTCATTTTTATCATTGCGGTTTCAGCCCTGGGCTACGCTTACTACATGGTGGCCTTTGACTATAAGACGCTTACAACACAAAAGATCACGCTTAGTATTGCCCTGGGAGGAATATCCACATTTCTTATTTTCTTCTCCGTTTCCGGAATGCTGCACAGAATAATAATGTCCATGAAAAAGGTTTATTATAAGGGGCTTAACACTTTTACCTTCAGACAGGTAACCAGCAAGGTAAACACCATGGTCTTTTCCATGACGGTAATCTGCCTTATGCTCTTTGTTACAATATGCGCTCTTTCCTCTGCCTTTTCCATAAGAAACTCCATGAACAAAAATCTTAAGGAGCTTTGCCCGGCAGATGCGGAATTTAAATTTCTTTCAAAGACCTATAATGAAGACACCGATGAGTTAATTAAAATCTACGATTTAGAAGATCTTTTTAAGGAAACAGACTTTAAGCCGGAAAATTATTTTGAAGATTATAGAGAATATAAGCTCTACGTGGATCAGAATTTTACCGTAGGAAACTTTCTTTCGCTTTTAGACAGTAAAGAGCTTGCTTCTGCCGGTTACTTTCAAGCTACCAATATTCTTGAAACAATTATGAAGCTTTCGGATTACAACACTCTTATGGAGTTTTACGGAAAAGAAACCCTTACTCTTTCTGATAATGAATATGCTGTTTTATGCAACTACGACAACATGTTGCCAATAAGAAACAGAGCACTTGAACCGGGAACCGAAATTACCGTTTTCGGAAGGACTTTAAAGCCTAAATACGACTATTGCATAGAAGGACAGGTAGAACTTTCCTCTCAAAGATTAAATACAGGAATCTTTATTGTTCCGGATTCCGTTCCGGATGAATCGGAAGTTGTTTACGACTGCATTACAGGAAACTACACTGCAAAAACAAAGGAGGAAAAGATGGCTGTAGATGCAGCCCTCCTCGAAGACTTTAAGAAGGCCCGGGAGGATTTTTACAGCATAAACCCGGGAGATACTTACTTCTCTTACAATACCCGATCCGACGTTTATGATTCGACAGTTGGCCTTGGTGCAATAATAACTTTCCTTGGCCTCTACATCGGAGTAACCTTCCTTATTGCCTGCGGCGCAATACTTGCTTTAAACGGCCTTTCCGACTGTGTAGACAGCACAGGCCGCTACGAAATGATAAGAAAAATAGGAGTTGAAGAAGAAAGCATAACCCGATCTCTTCTTGCTCAGACCGAAATCTTCTTCCTTCTCCCACTCCTGCTTGCAATAATACACTCCTACTTTGGAATGAGGTTTTCATCATTTGTGCTTAATTCCATGGGTACCAGAGGTACCACAACTTCAATTCTTATTACTTCTCTTATAATTCTCATAATTTACGGTGGTTACTTTTTAATAACCTTCTTTACGGGAAAAAGGATTATAAGAAACAAATAAGCCATTTCTTTTATTAACCTTATATTAATACAGTTAAGATGCAGTGAGCAGGTATTTCAAACCTGCAGGTCTTTTCTCCGTCATTAAGAGAGAATGCGTTACCGTAGTCCTTTCTGTTAAGTATTACGGTAACAAGACCTCCGTCCGGGTTTTCAAAAGATGTTGACTCAAGGTCATCAGAAAACCTGCTCACTAAAAGTCTTACCGCACCGGCTTTAATATATTTACTAAAGTGTCCAATATAGTAGTAAGAAAGTCTTTTTTCAAAATCTTTGGCATCTTCTGTAAGCATTACAGGCGCGGCGCAAAAGTTTCCGACATGGTTTGGACCGCCTTTTGCATCCAGCAAAAGATTCCAGTCTATAATTCCCGTTGTGCCGGCATTTAAATTTCCCAGAATATCATGGGCATACATCTCCGCCTTTGAGACCTCACCGGTATCTGCAAATCTGCTGTATTCAACACAGCCCTCCGTAAAAAGCAGGTCTTTTCCGGAAAATCTTTCTCCGGTTGCCTTTACCGTTTCAAAGTGGTCACCGGTATACCAGTGGAAAGCAAATCCGGAAATATATTTATCTGCCCCCGGTACACTCATGGTTTCTTTTGCTCTGTCGTAGAGTATTTCCTTATTGTGGTCCCAAACATAGATCTTTATATGGGAAAGGCCGTTCTTTTCCAGTTCCGGCCCAAGATAGTCCGCCACAAACTCTCCCTCTTCCTTAGCCGTATAAATGCAGGAATCCCAGGACTGAACCGCCGCCGGTTCGTTTTGCAGAGTTATCATCTTTATGTCAATACCCCGCTTCCGGTATTCCAATATGTATTTTCTTATATATTCCGCCCATTTTTTATAGAACTCTTTTTTAAGTACCCCGCCATGGTTCATTTCACCATTGGACTTCATATAGGCAGGCGGGCTCCATGGAGAAGCAAGAAGGTTTATATTGTTTTCCTTCATTGCGCTCTTTATAAGGGGAATAATATATTTTTCATCCCGTTCAATATTAAAATTTTCTTCAGGCTCATTCTCGTCTTTAAGATATGCATAATTGCCAAGGGCAAAGTCGCAGCTGTTAATATGAGTTCTTCCAAGATTGTAGGCGAGACCTTCCTCGGAAAAATACGCCTTAATAAAGTCTTTCTTTTTTTCTTCCGGAAGAAGAGACCAGTTGTATCCGGCACTTTCGGTAAATGCGCCGCCAAATCCCTGAACAGTCTGGTACCTTATATCTTTATAAACTCTTATAAGTCTTACGGCATCGTAGTAGTCACCCACCGGCTTAAAATCTTCAAAAAATTTCCCGCTTTCCGGATTTGTTATATAGGCCTTCATTTTCTACCTCCAAGTTTATACATAAACAATAAGAGCCAGCTTGCAGCTCCGGTAAGATAAGGGTATGCCCCTCTTCCTTTCGGGTCGAAATACTCGGGAATACCCGGATATATTGCGGACTTTTCAAAGTCCATACTCTGTTTTATAAGAAGTTTTATCACTTCAAGAGCTTCGTCTTTAAAGCCTCTTATAAGCAAGGCGTACGCATACATAACCGCCATGTGGCAAAATACCGCCCCGTTTTCTTTTGTACCGTATGCAAAGCCAAACAGCCTGCCAAGTTTTGTGCGGTAGTCCTCTTCATTTGCAAAACGGGTGTTGAGTCTTACTCCTCCGACTTTCTCATCAAAGAGGAATTCTCTTGCGGTATTTGCAAGTTCCCTTACTTCTTCATCCGATGCGGTTCCGGACATTATGGTAAATACCGCTCCGGTAAGCATAAGTCTTCCGTCTTCCAGACTTTCAACCTGTTTTCCGGTATTATCGTAGTAGCCGTTGTACCATAGGTATTTGTCTTTTTTCAAAAGTTCTTTATTTCGGATCCTATCCGAAATATCTTTGGAAAAAGCAAGTAGTGTTTCGGCAAGCCTGTCTGCCTCCACTTCTTTTTTCTTGCCGGACACGTGGTTTCTAACCTTTTCGCAATAAGAATTCAGAAGATCTCTTTTAGCCTTTACAAGCGTCTTGTCATCCACAGACACTTCTGTTTTAAACAAACCTTCAATATCTTCCACAAGTTCCGCAAGTTCTTCCATAAGATGAACCGACGTGTATTTTTCCTTAATAAGAAAAGCCAGTTTTTTCAGGTTTCCTGCGTAAGCTGCAGTAAATGCCACGCTCTCCCCCTTGTCCGGTGCCATGTCCAAGGCGTCGTTCCAGTCTGCGCCTCGAAGGAGCATGTGGCCGTTGTTTCCAACGTCCAAAGCCACCGTAAGATGCATAAGGAGCAGGTGCTCCAAAAGACTTCCCTTATAAACACCGCCTTTTTCCGTTCGAAGAAGGTTGTCTTCTCCTGTAAATTCCTTGTCTACGGCTCTTGCGCGCATGCACTGAGAGTCTTTAAAATATGTCTGTTCCAAAGACAAAATATCTGCATCTCCGGATAGTTCCATATAAAAATCCATTGTAATAAAAGGCCATAGACCATGGTCCATCCAGACTCTGGTTATTCCGTTTCTGTCTGCAATAAATTCTCCCGGCTTATTTCCTATAATTGTGGCATTTGTGCCATCGCTTCTTATTCCGGCAAAGTTATTTATCAAAAGGTCTTTAACATCGGAAGGATCCTTTAAAAGCAAGGCAAGACAGTCCTGCCAAAGATCTCTGAATCCCCTTCCCCCTTTTCCGTAGTCGTGGTAAGGCAGGAAAGAACAGCCAAAGATCCTTCTGAGTTCAGGCTCTGTTGCAACCCACATCATGTAGGCTCTGAAGTCAGAGAAAGAAATATTTCCCTCTTTTTCAAAGAAATCTTTGTATATCTTCTGAAGATCCATTTTATTTAAAGTTTTTTCCGCACCGGAAATCCAGTAGCTTTTAGTATCTTCCAGGGCCTTTTCCGCTTTTTTTAGCGACCCCAGGCTGTTAATGATGTCCTCCGACTTTTCATCGGCACCTATAAAAAGAAGGTACTCTCTGCTTTCTCCGGCTTTTAACTCTGTCTTTGAAAAGACTATTCCTCCAACACTTTCTACGCCCTCGCTTTTAGAGCCTGCCTTTTTGCATGGTCCCATGCCAAGCGGCATTTCCAGGTCTCCGCCTTCTCCGGTTACTTCGTCTGTATCTGTATAAAAGCCTTCCGGCTTATTTCCTTTTCCATCCGTACCAAGAACAAAATATTCCGTTTCGTTTTTAAGATGTCCTCTTTCGTCAAAACTTAGCGTTGGTTTAAGCCTTACTCCATAATCTTCGGTAAAGGTTCTTGAAAGAAGAGAAGTAACATGTCTGTGGTCTCTTATGTTTGCCGCAGACCTGCCGTAGAGTTCCACTACGCCTACAGGAGTAAAGCTTACACTTTCCTCACCTGTATTTGTAAGGCGAACCATCATTATTTCCGTTTTAAGGTTCATAGCCGGAACAAAACTTAAAATATTCGTCTCTAATTTTGCTCCCTTATGGGTAATTTCCGTACTTACTTCGTGGTACAAAAGCCCGGCATTTACCGTAACATGCCCGCCTTCGGCTTTTTGCCACACCGAAAGACCGCTTGCGGAGCGGAGTGTTCCGTCTTCAAACTTAAGCCAAAAGTTCCTTGGACTTTTCTTGTCCGAAAGGTCTAAAACACTCTCCGGCGGAGTTATGAATGCGTTCTGATTTAATTTAATATCTCCGGAAAGTCTTGGTGTAATGGCAGACATAATTCCCGCCGGGTTTGCCAGCGGGAAATAAAGGTAGGAAATTTTATCTGCATCACGAAGTATAAAGCTTCCGTTTTCATCCGTAAAATTATATTTCAAGGTAGTGTCCTCCGGGTTTTACTTTGCCATCTTACAGGAATCTCTAACAACAAGTTCCGGCTTTAAACGGATCTTGGTTCCTGCATCTCCTTCTTTTCTTACCATCCTTATAACTTCGGTCGCACTTCTGCTTCCAAGCTCCACAACAGGAGAATGAATGGTAGTTAGCGGCGGGTTATAATACGGGGCCAGCATGGAATCATCGAACCCCACAACGCTTACCTGGTCCGGCACATTTATGCCCATATTCCTCATGGCGCGTATAAGGCCCCATGCCATTTCATCATTTGCCGAGAAGAAGGCATCCGGCACTTCGCCGCCTCTTGTGAGTAGTCTGTGCATCTCTCCGTAGGCAATGGCCTCTTCAAAATAACCGTTAAGCAAAAACTTGTCTTCCACCTCAAGATCATGCTTTTTCATGGTTTCCAAAAAGGCTTCGTATCTGGCTTTTTCGTCAAAATTCTGAACTCCATGCACATAGCCTATGCGTCTGTGGCCAAGCTTTATAAGGTACTCAACACCGGCTTCCACACCCGCTTTATTGTCTATAATAACGCTGGAAATCCTTTCTGAAGAATACTCTCTGTCTATAAAGACTATAGGCATGTT
>JAILFQ010000035.1 GCA_024697505.1 Lachnospiraceae bacterium | reverse complement strand
CATACGGCAATGCAAAAGGGACTTGTTTGCAGTGCATACGCTCTTGGCGGCAAGGGACTTTCGGAAGCTGCGGCTAAGATGGCTTTCGGAAACGGTTTCGGGTTTGCCTTTGACGAGTCCAATACAGATATTTCTCTTTTTGCACCGGCATACGGAGACCTGGTTCTTGAAGTTGAGGAGGGCAGCCTTTCAAAACTTGAGGAGATCGGAATCTCTTATACACTTGCCGGAACGGTTACAGACAATAAATCATTTACATATAAGAACAGCAAGGTGGATTTTGAGAGTGCACTTAAAGCCTGGGAAGATACCCTTGAGGAGGTATTCCCTACCCGCACCGCTCATGAGGAAAAGGATATTGTTCTTCCTTTATACGATTCCCATACTGTTTATACCGCAGGGAAAAAGGTTGCAAGACCAAGCGTCTTCATTCCTGTTTTTCCGGGAACAAACTGCGAATACGACCTTCTTCGTGCTTTTGAAAAGGCCGGTGCCAATGTAGTTACAAAAGTGTTTAAAAACAGAGATGAAAAGGACATTAAGGAATCTGTCCTTGAATTTGAAAAGGCTATAAAAGAGAGCAATATGATAATGTTCCCGGGCGGCTTTTCCGCAGGTGATGAACCGGACGGCTCAGGTAAATTTATAGCAACCGTATTCAGAAACCCAAGACTTTCGGATGCGGTAAATGATCTTTTAAAGAATAAGGATGGCCTTGTGCTTGGTATATGCAACGGCTTCCAGGCTCTTATAAAGCTTGGACTTGTTCCTTACGGCGAAATTACCGCCCAGACAGAAGATTCACCTACTCTTACAATTAACAAGATAGGTCACCATGTTTCAACTTCGGTATATACAAAGGTTGTAACCAACAAGTCTCCATGGCTTTCCATGGCAGAACTTGGCGGCGTATATACAATACCTGCCTCCCACGGCGAAGGCAGATTTGTAGCAAATGATGAATGGCTTAAGAAACTTATTGCCGGCGGTCAGGTTGCTACTCAGTATGTAGACCTTAAGGGAAATCCTACAATGGATGATGCATTCAATCCTAACGGTTCCTACCTTGCAATAGAAGGTATAACGAGCCCGGACGGCAGAGTGCTTGGAAAAATGGCTCACTCCGAAAGAATAGGAGAGGGAGTTGCGGAAAACATTTACGGAAAGTATGACCAAAAGCTTTTTGAAGCCGGCGTTAACTACTTTAAGTAAAAATTAAATTTGCTTTTAACTTTTATTTGTACACCATACAGAGACAGAAAGTGGGCGTGTCTTCCTTGCGAAGGCATGCTCATTTTCTATTATTTAATATTTTTTATTTGACTTGTAATTTATAGTGTGATAATGATATTGTTTGTTTATAAACTATAGTATTTGTTTGGAAAGTGTGTATGAATGGATAATGTTGCGGAAAAAAAGCAAATAGGAACCATTTTTTCTGGAAAAGCCTTAAGAAAGCTTATATTTCCTCTTGTAATAGAGCAGACTCTTGCCGTAACCGTTGGCATGGCAGATACCATGATGATAGCCACGAGAGGGGAGAATGCCGTTTCCGGTGTTTCCTGTGTGGATACAATAGTAATCCTTTTAATAGGTCTGTTTGGCGCAATGGCTACAGGCGGTGCGGTGGTATGTGCCCAGTTCCTCGGACACAAAGACGAAAAGAGTGCCTGTAAGGCCGCAAACCAGTTATATGTGGCTATATCAATTTTAGCCATTGTTTTAACTGTTGTTTCTCTTTTGCTTAACAAGCAGATACTTACCCTTATATATAAGAAGCTGGACCCGGAGGTTATGGCCTTTGCCCGTACATATTTTTATATAGTTGCGGCATCATTTCCTTTTCTTGCGGTTTACAATGCCGGTGCAGCCCTGTTCCGAGCAATGGGAAATTCCAAAATTTCCATGTATGTTTCATTTTTAATGAATGTTATAAATATTGTGGGAAATGCTGTTTTCCTCTTTGTATTTAATATGAGTGTTGAAGGTGTTGCCCTTGCAACTCTTATTTCCAGAGTGGTTGCGGCCGTTTTAATGACTGTTTTGGTGGGAAAGAAGACCAATCCTATCCATATAGATTCAATATTTAAACTGGGTTTTGATTTCAAAATGATAAAAAGAATCCTGGGGATTGGAATTCCAAACGGCCTGGAAAACAGTGTCTTCCAGCTTGGAAAGATCCTTGTACAGGGACTTACTGCAAGTTTCGGAACAGTTGCAATAGCCGCAAATGCAGTTGCCAATACTGTGGCCAGCTTTGAGGTAATACCGGGCTCCGCCATGGGCCTTGCAATGATAACTGTTGTTGGCCAATGTGTAGGCGCAAATGATGAAAAGCAGATGCGATACTATACAAAGAAGCTTATGCTTATTTCTTATGCGGCTTTGATCGGACTAAATATTCTTGTCCTTTTGGGACTTGATCACATAGTAAAGCTTTATCAGCTTTCAGATGCAACGGCGTCTCTTGCAAAACAGCTTATGATAATCCACAGCGGCTTCTGCATGGTAATATGGCCGGCATCATTTGTACTTCCGAATGCCCTTCGTGCCGCAAACGATGTTAAGTTTACAATGCTTGCTTCCCTTTTCTCCATGTGGACCTTCCGTATTTTCTTCAGCTATATTCTTGCCGGAAATCTTGGAATGGAAGTTGTGGGAGTATGGCTTGCAATGATAATAGACTGGGGCTTCAGAGCTATCATATTCCTTATAAGATTTGGACGGGGAGGTTACAGAAAACACTCCTTTGCTCTTAAAACTCCGCCCGGAAATGCTTAGATTATAAAGTTTACAAAAGTCTTCATTTTTATACTTTTGAATGTATAAAAACGAAGACTTTTTTTGAACCTCCGGAACCCGCTAAAATCAAGGGCTTGAAAGAAGTCTAAAAATCTTTTTTTATCTTATTGACATTTACCGGACACTGTGTATAATTATAAAGCAGTTTAGAGATACTAAACTTTTTGTTTATTTTTACTTTACCCAAAATGACACAACCGGGGACGGGGGTGATATGTCATTTTTTGACACAACCGGGGACGGGGGTGATGTGTCATTTTAAAGAATTGGAGATGTGTATGGATATAGGAGAAAAGATAAAAGAACTTCGGGTTATGAAGGGGCTTACCCAGGAAGAACTTGCTGACAGGGCAGAACTTTCAAAGGGATTTATTTCACAGCTTGAAAGAAATCTTACATCACCGTCCATAGCAACACTTGTGGATGTTTTACAATGTCTTGGAACGGATCTTGAAGAATTCTTTTCCGGGACAACATCTGAACAGGTAGTTTTTAATAAAAGCGATTATTTTGAGAAAGTGGATACAGAGTTAAAGAACAAGATCGAATGGATCATTCCGAACGCTCAAAAGAATATGATGGAACCGATTCTGTTAACATTAGAGCCCTTCGGTTCCACATATCCGGATAACCCTCATGAAGGCGAGGAGTTTGGATATGTCCTTTCCGGTTCTTTAACAATAGTAATAGGAAATAAGAGACATAAAGCAAAAAAGGGTGAATCCTTTTATTTTAGACCGGACAAGCAGCACCATATGGAAGCAGGTAAAAACGGTGCAAGCCTTTTATGGGTTTCAACACCGCCGAGTTTTTAGAGATTATCGTGTGTAAAAGGAGATTAACATGGCAGATACTTTAATAGATCTTGTTGGAATTTCAAAGAAATTCGGAAACAGTCTTGTACTTGATGATTTCAATCTTTCAATAAAAGAAAATGAGTTTGTTACCCTGCTTGGACCATCCGGCTGCGGTAAAACAACCACATTAAGAATACTCGGTGGCTTTGAAGCACCGGATTCGGGAAAGGTAATATTTGACGGAAAAGATATTACCAAGCTTCCTCCAAATGAGCGTCAGCTTAATACCGTTTTCCAAAAGTATGCGCTTTTTACCCACATGACCATATCCGAAAACATAGCTTTTGGTCTTAAGATTAAGAAAAAGAGCAAACAGTATATAAAAGATAAGATAGATTACGCATTGAAGCTTGTTAACCTTGAGGGCTACGGAAACCGTATGCCGGATTCTCTGTCCGGAGGCCAGCAGCAGCGTGTTGCAATAGCCAGAGCTATTGTAAACGAGCCTAAGGTTCTCCTTCTTGATGAGCCTCTTGGTGCGTTGGACCTTAAGCTTAGACAGGACATGCAGTACGAACTTGTAAGACTTAAAAATGAACTTGGAATTACCTTTATTTATGTAACTCACGACCAGGAAGAGGCGCTTACAATGTCAGATACAATAGTTGTAATGAATCAGGGCTACATCCAGCAG
>JAILFQ010000390.1 GCA_024697505.1 Lachnospiraceae bacterium | reverse complement strand
ATTACAAAAGAAGATAAGAAGGCCGTAAACAACTATCTTCTTTGCGGCTCCGTCTGTTTCTCTGGTACCGAAAACAAATTTATGCAGCTTTTCTTTTGTGAATTTACGCTTAATAGTCTCCGCCACCTTGGTAAGACGAATATTTTTTGCTGTTTTTTTCACGACTTCTTGCATGTCTTGCGCTCCTCCTTCCTATCTTCTTTTGTAATCTTTCCTGCTTTCTCATTGCTTTCTTATGTTTCTTGATCTGACGGTCGTAAACATCTTTCTTGCTTCCCAAAAGCAGGAAGAAAAGCATTGTTATAAGGGTAATCACCACCGCATACATCCATGCCATGGCGGATGCGTAACCGTAACCCTTTTCCTTGGTACCGGAAAACATAGCATTTTCTATCATGTTAATGAGCTCATTCTGCTCATTGCTTGAAAGGAATATAACCGTATACACTGCGTTGATAAGAATCATTGGTTTGAGTGTAGGAAGGGTTATCTTCCAGAAGCATTCCCAGCCGGAACCGCCGTCTATCTTGGCTGCTTCGTAAAGGGCCGGGTCCACTTTTTGCAAAGCGGATATAAATATAAGTATCTGCACTCCCGAGTACCAAAGGATCATTATCATATTGCTGAAAAGCTCACCTATCTGAGTGGCAACGCTTGCCGGAAGGAACATGGAAAAGGCGGATACAATGGACTGAACGTTCATTGCAGGTATAGCCGCCGCTCCTTCGGAAACCAGCATATTCATAACCGGTCCGGAAACAATGATCACCGGAAGGAAGAATATAAGTCTGAAGAAGCCTCTCATTTTCAGCTTTCCGTTAAGCATCATTGCGATCATAAGGGCAAACACGACAATTATAGGTACTTCAAGAATTGTCTGCCAGATGTAGGTAACCAGCTGCTGCGGGAACTCTGCGTTTTCAAGCCATATCTGGGTAAAGTTTTGTGTCTTTACCGGTATGAACTGTGTTCCAAGCGGCGTAATCCTTATATTAAACCACATATAATAGAAGGACTGTCCAAGAGGAATTATGGTGAAAAGCAAAAGTCCGATTATCCACGGCAAAATGAATAAATAACCCGCACGAGCTTCTCTCTTCTCAAGTTTGCCTATCTTGATCTTTTTCTTTTTTTCTTTTTCTTCTTGCGGTTTAGACTTCATTATTTCACCACCTTATAAGACATGGATCCTATTTTAAGATCATCCTTTGTTACTGTCTGCAAACCGTAGTTAATGTAAATCTTCACACCGTTTGTGTAAGTTATTACTCTAAGGCCGCCCTCTTCTATTTCGTGGCCGCAAATGAAAGCCCCCTCAGTAAGATCGCTGACCTTTTTAAGTTCATCGTAGTAGCTCTTAATGGTATCTCTGTAAACGGAGTATTCGGAACTGTATATATCTGCCGAGTTGGTGTAAATAAGCTCTGAAGAAGACTTCTTTGTTATATAGAATGATGGGAAGATTCCCGTTTCTATAAGTTTTAAGAAGTATTCGCTCTTGTTGGCCTCAAAGTTTATGTACTCACCGTAAACAGGCATCACTCCCTTTAACACTATGGAAAGGAAAGGCACCGAATCATCCTCGTAAACAAAGTTTGAAACATACACCGGCATATCAAGAAAAGCTTCCGTATCGGACCAGAGGTATTCAAAAGGCTGTTCCAACACCAGAGATGTTTTTTCCGAAACAGTGGCCGTTAACTCATCGTATACATTCTTACTGTCAAACCTTGTGTAAAAGTTTCCGCTGTTGAAATAGGAGAACAATGTGTTGGAAACGCCTGCCACACAAAGATTTTTCACTCCGCTCTTTGTATAGCTCTTGACGAATTTCTCAAGTGTTGTCTCGGACTTGGCCGGAATAAGGTACATAAGCTTGTCATATACATCTTTGTAAGTTGCTTCTTCATACTTCTTCTTATTAACCTTCTTTACAGCCGAGAAAGTTGAAGAATGCTCATCCGGATTGATCACCAGAGCATTGTTGTAAAGATAAAGCTTTATACCCTTTTCTTCCGCATCTTTTATAAGGGCCGTAAGTTCTTTCGTCCCTCCTATTTTGGAATCTGCTTTGTACTTTGCTATAGGAAGATTTAAAAGCCCGCCGGACTGCCAGCCCTTGTATACGGAAAGAATATCCTTTACTCCAAGGCTTTCAAGGTCCGCAAAAATTTCTTTTATATCTTCCGTTGTCGTCATAACAACCGCTTTTGTTCCCAGCAGCCAGTTTTCTCTTTCCGTTCCCATAAAATCAACTCTGGTACGGAAGGAATTATCAAGGCCCTTTACCAGGGAACCGTTTTCCAAAAGGTAGTCTCTGTATGCAGTTGCCATACCGCAATAATTTGCATCATCTCCGTTAAGGAAAATGTATCTTATCTTAAGATCCGAATGGCTTCTGGATTCCTCTGTCAAATGAAGAGATCCTGATGATGTGTTATTGGAGGTAGGCTGTGTATAAATCTTTCTTTCAATAAACTTTGCGTAAACTCTGTTGTAATCAACGCTTATTCCGTTTGGCCTTGCTTCTATGGAAGCTCTTTCCGCTCCATTTTCTATAATGGCAAGAAAGGCAAGCTTATCATCTGTATGGGCAAGTCCGTATATAGGAGCAAGTATTTTGTTTGTTTCGTTTAATGTTTCGTATCTGTCCCAAAGAAGGTTTGCTGTTGTGGACTCTGTAAAGCCTATATCGTCGCCGTAAATGAGGGTTGAGTATCCGCTGTTAAAACGGCCCTCCTTATTGTCCAGATAGATAATTGCCCCGTTTCCGTCCGGTATAAACATATATCCTTCTTTTTGGTCCAAATAAGAGGTTCCCATAAACGGATAAATGGAAATTGTTCCGATGTAGTAATCCGTTCCGTCCTCAATTATGGACTCATCCGGAATAAAAGCCGTAAGACCGTCTTCTGTAAGATTTACCTTAAGAGTCATTCCGAATTTATACTTGGTCCAGTAGATCACCGCCTCAAAACCGGTGTTGGTGTAAGTGATCTTCTTAGTAACCTGGTCGTTTATAAGGTCTGCCTGTTTTGTATCCGTACTCTTGTTTATCATTGTAAGTACAAGAGCAGACTTCATTGCTGCCGTCCAGGTTTTGTTGTTCTTTTCATCGTCGTAACTTGGAGAGGACTCCATGTAAGCTCCCGTTTCTTTGTCCAGGACTATAACAGAAAGGTCATCTTCCAGCATGTAAAGAACAAATCTATCGTTTTCGGCTACGACGTTATGTCCGTTAATCTCCGGCAAGGTATCGCTGCTATACACATTCTTGGCAACCTTTATATCGCCTTCCGTTTTAACCTGTGCCGAAACACCGGTGCCGTTTTCAAAAGAGATTCCAAGACACATAACAAGCATTAAAATGAAGCAAAGTGGTTTTTTAAGTCTTTTAATTTCCAATTTTGTACACCACCTCTCCGCATATTGCCTGTATAAAGTCTATAACCTGTGCCCAAAGTACATAAACTATAAATGCAAGCAGGCAGGCTATAAGAATTGTAAAAATTGTAAGTCCTATTATCTTAAAGGTTTCCGAAACCTTAAAGTTATTTATCTCCCTTATGGAGACAAATACAAGAATTGCAACCCAGGTCCACATAAAGAGTCTTCCGAACTCTATAAAGAAGATCTCGTTGTTGGTAACAACATGAGAAAGTGCAAATATAACAGGTGTTATTACCAGATAAGGCGCAAAACTGTATATGAAGGAACAATAGATTGACTTTAGTTTACCTTCACCATCATTAATGGTGCACATAAGGTAATTACAACCAACTATAAGAACAAGGCCTATAAGGATCGTTCCCGCATCGTAAAAGATGTCGTAATTTCCTTCCTTTACGGTTGTTCCTTTAATAAGGAAGCCGCTGAAATACTTGTTTATAATATAGAATATTATTCCCAGCGCAAGAACTATGTTTGCACTCGTTACCGAAACCATGCCCTGTCTCTTTATTCCGTAGCATCCGTCTATAGGATGTTTCATAAAGAAGAACATGTATCTTACCTGTTTTATGTATTTAAGATCCAGCAACTTTGAAAGAACCTTCCTCGGCTTTTCAAAAATACGTAATCTTCTGTCCAGGTATCCAAGTATCTTAAGCACCGCCCAAACAACTATAATGATCACAATTACCGTTGCAAGATTGGACTTGAGCCAGGTGTTTCTTATCTCCCAGAAGGAATCCGAGTAACCGGACATATCCTTTGCGAGTCTTGCGTAGTGCAGGGCCTCTTCGTAAAGTTCCTGCTTGTAAAGCGTTCTTCCCATTGCCATGTTGGCATAATCAAAAAGATTGTTCATCTTAAGAACGTCTCTTAAAGGTTCTTCACTCTCTAAGTATCTTCCCTTGGAGAAAAGGAAAAGCGCTTTATGAAGGTTGTTTGCAAACTCAGTGGTTTCATAAATGAGTATTTCTGCCTTGTCTTCATCAAGGACATAAACCTTATCATTTTTGTCCACCTGAATTGCTATTGCCTTAACGGTAAGTCCTATTCTTTGCAGGCCGTCGTCGCTGCCGCCGAATACGAAAAGGAGCTCGCCTTCATTGTTGTATTTGTATATATAACCCATCTGAGAAACAACGTAGACATTATCGTGGTTACCCACAGCAACCGCCGCAGGAACATCATCGCATCTGTCCGGCTCTATCATATTGCTTCCCGCAATGTTAAGTCTCTTTAAGCTTTCACTGCCTTCACCTCTTGTTACCGTATAAATGATTCCCTTATCATCTATTGCAAGGTTATCCGGTGTTGCGGGAATGTTACCTATCATTTTTGCCCTTTGGGCATCTGTAAGTATTGCCCTCCAGATAATGGTCCAAAGCGTTGCGTTTGTGCTGTTTGTACCAAAGTATCCAAGGAAGGTTCCGTCGTCCACCGGGCTTATTTCCACAATACCGTTTGTATTGGATTCGCAGACCACATACATTGTTCCCGCATCATTTGCAACGATCTTAATTGGCAGGAAATCCTGGGTTTCTCCGTAAAGAGCCTCTGTCGGTCTTGTGTAGGTGTGAATGAGCTTGTAATTTTCGTCAAAAACAAATATTGATTTTGCATCACGATCCGCCACATAACAGATGTGATCTTTGGAAACATACATGCCTCTTGGCTTAACAAACAGATCCTCACCAAATGATGCAATAAAGTTTCCCTCCATGTCGGATACCAGAACTCTCTTGTTTCCGCTGTCCAATATGTACATGCAGCCATCGTCAAGGATTGTGAAGTCCGTTGGAGACTTCATAAATTCATCGCCGATCTTGTTTATGGACCCGTAAGGAAGATAAGCTGTCTGGGTTTCTATAGTGTCGCCGTAGCCGTCTATGGTATACGTCTTATACGGCGCATCTGCCAAAACCTTCGTGCTCTTTCCCGTAAGGCCGATCATAAGGAGTAACAAGAGCAATGAACTTAGAATTTTTACTTTTGTCTTCTTCATTGTCCCCTCTCCTCTTATTTAATACCCGAATGCGCCATCGTATTCATTACATGTCTTTGAAGTATGCAGAAAAGTATCAGGTTAGGCAAAAACATAAGTAATGATGCCGCAGCCGCTATACCTTGTCCGGATACGGTATTGGATGATGCACCGGTAAGTGTATTCATGTAAAAAGCAAGTGTTTTCAAGGATTCATCATTAATGTAGTAATTTGAAGCCTCAAGGTTTGTCCATACCTGCTGGAATACCAGAATTGCCGCCGTTGCCAGGGCAGGTCTTGAAAGCGGTATTACTATCTTTGCAAATATGTGCAGCTCTGTTGCCCCGTCCATATATGCCGCCTCAATAAGCTCATCCGGAACCTCATCTATAAACTGCTTTAAAAGGAAGAGGGCCACCGGAAGCGGAATGAGGGGAAGTATCTGAGACCAGTAGGTATCCACCAGTCCAAACTTCTCAACGACCAGGTATCTTGGGATCATTACCGCAACAGGTACAAACATAAGTGCCAGCTGGTTTATCTTAAAAAGCGTTTTTCTTCCGCGGAATTTAAGCTTTGAAAGAGCGTATGCACAACCCGAGGAAATTATTATGGAAGATACCACAACCACCAATGTAATGAGCAAGCTGTTGAAAACGTACTTACTAAGCGGGATTCCCGCAGACCTTGATGCTTTAAAAAGGTTTCTGAAGTTATCCAAGGTAGGGTGTGTTGTAATAAACTTCGGCGGGAAGGCAAAGAGCTCTTCCATAGGTTTAAATGCGTGGAAAAGAATAAATATTATCGGAAGGCCTGTAATAAGTACAAGAGGAATAACAAAGATATAAAGCTTGATCTGGCCTTTTTCAAACTTATCCGGATTCATTCTGTGTCCTTTATATGCTGCCATCTCTCCTACCTCCCTTCTCTCTCGCCAAAGAGCTTCTGACTTATCTTGGAGAATATCTGAACTATAAGAAGAAGCACTACGGAAACTGCTGCCGCATAACCCATCTCATATCTGATAAAGCCATAGTCTTCAATGTGGTTTACAATAAGCTGTGCCGAATAACCCGGTGTCGGATTTCCCGCAAGCAGCGAAGCTATCTGACCGTTCTGGAATGCTCCGACTATCTGCATAACCGCTGCAAAAAGCATCTGAGGCTTCATACTTGGTATGGTAACGTATATCATTTCCTGAAAACGGTTCTTAACTCCGTCTATGGCTGCGGCCTCGTAAAGAGATTCATCCTGGTTTAAAAGACCTGCAAGGATGGAAAGAAAGCCCACACCCATACTGGACCAGAGTCCGATTATAATAACTATAGGAAGAAGATAATTTGCATTGGTAAGCCATATTATCGGCTCGTTTATTATTCCAAGGTCCATCAGCCAGGAGTTTAAGTAACCTGTCTGGTCTCCGGTAAACATTATCTTCCAGAGTACCGCCATTGCCACACCCGTTGTCATGCTCGGCGAATAAAGAATAAGAGCAAATATTGTACGCGGCACCTTTGTCATATTTGCAAGGGCCCAGGCAAGAAGGAAAGAAAGAACATAACCTCCCACACCTACTATCAAAGCGTACTTAACGGTATTCGGAAGTACATACTGCATAAACACATCATCACTTGTAATGAGGTTTATGTAGTTCAGAAATCCTACCAGTTTAGGTGCCTGAATGGTGTTGAAATTCGTAAACGAAAGTGCGACAGCCATTACTACCGGTGCAAGAATAAATACTGCAAACAGAATGTAGTAAGGTGCCGAAAAACCGTATCCGGCCTTATTAAATTGTGATTTGCGGGCCACCCCGCCCCTTTTAAAATGGTGTTGTCTCATAGCAGCTCCTCATTATCTGGAAAGTATCGCCCTGACCTGTTCAACGGACGGTACCAAATATTCCTTCAGTATATTCCCCTCGCTGTCTATATAGCCAAATTCTTCAAGCTTACGTTCGGTTTCCCTCTTAACTATCTTGGCTACCTCGTCGATTCTCGACCTTACCGTTTCTCCGTTAACAACCACATCGTTAAAGGCGTTGGAAAGTTCACGTTCCATCATGTAGCTTCCAAGAAGTCTCGGTGCCTCAAGAATATTCGTTGCCTGCTCCATAATTATTTCCTTATCGGAAGTAGGATACGGAAGCCTTGCAAAAGCCTCGAGGTTTGCTGTAGGCCAGATATATTCATCACCATACATGATCTGAATCATCTGTCCGAATTCAGCCTGTACGTCCGCATCAGACCACCACTTCATAAACTCCCATGCCTCTGCTTCTCTCTCATCATCCGATGTAAACATAACAGTGCTCTCGGCTCCGCCGGACATGTACCTGAGTACTTCTCCGCTCTCCTTGTCGTATACCCCCGGTACAAGAGCAATGCTCCAGGAGTTTGCAATCTCCGGTGCGGCATTAAGTATAAGGTTATATGAGTTGAAATCCGCAATTCCTATCGGAAGATCTCCGTTTCTGAAATGCTGGTAAAAATTCGGTACGTCAACCGGTAAATTATAAAGAGTAAAAAGTTCTGTAAGCTGTGTAAATCCGGCAACCGTAAGTTCCGAATCCACATCTATATCCAGTGCCGTTTTGCCGTAAAGAACACCGCCGTTCTGGTAAATGATAGGTGTTGTACCGTGGAAGTTTCTCATGGCAAGCATTGCGGCCGTCTGGTAGTAAACATTAAGTCCTCTCATTTGAAGGTCCGGAAGCAGAGCAACCAGCTCATCCAAAGTATTCGGAACTTCTACTCCTATCTTGTCCAAAATATCCGTTCTGTAGAAGCAGACATAGAAGTTCATTGTTTCCGGAAGGGAATAAAGTCCGTTTCCCACTACGGAAGGAACCAAAAGACCTTCGGAATATCTTCCGAATATCTCCTTATAATCCGGGAACTTGCTAAGATCTACCAAAGCTCCCCTTATTGCTAGTTCAAAAGGTATTGAATAGTTAATGCCGGTGGCAATATCCGGAGTATCTCCGGAAGCATTGGAAAGAACCAGCTTGTTGGCATCCGTCATAATACAAAGGTCCACATCTATTCCGGTTTTCGGGGTAAAGTCCTCATCTATCATTTTCTGCATTATTTCTACATACTGTCTCGGTCTGTTTACCCAAACCTGAATATGAGACTCATCCGAACTGCTGGTGGAATAAGACTGCCCGAAGAAGGAATGGAAAAATCTTCCCAGAGAAAGCCCCAGGCTCTGAAAAACATTAAGTCCGCCCGGAAGTTTTGCCTTCTTCTGATAAATGTAAATCCTGTCTATGGAAAGATTATTGGAATTAATGCTGTCCACAAAATTTGCGATCTGAGTATTTATGGAATTCACACTCGTTGCAAGCTCTCCCACTCTGTAAATAAGCTCATCCGGCTCTTCCGCGAGGGTTTCAAGCTGCTTTGCGGCAATTCTTAAGTAAGCAAAGGCAGCAACGTCTTCACCCTTCTTTTCGCCCACAAGTTCTGCCGCTGTTTCCGTAAGAGCGTAGAGTTCATCAACCCAGCCCCTTAATCTTTCCTCAACATCCGGAATATATCTGGTAAGCTTTAAATCTCTGTACTTGTCCTCGTTTGTTCCGGCAACTTTTGTTACTTCGAGAGAAAGATCGTTAACCTCACTCATTATTTTGTCTGCCGCCTCAAGAGAAAACCTTATGGGATCGGCGGAAAGAGTAAGAGAAATCGTATGTTCGCCTTCTTCCAGATAAACCGAAAGATTTTCGCCTTCGTCATCCTTTAAGGTATATTTCTTATATTTTGTTGTGTAAGCAATAGGATGATCCTTGAATTCTGTATTAGGAATCTCTCCGTCTACCCTAAAATCCACATAGACCGGGAAATCGCTCTTTTCAGACTGCATATAGTTCATTCCGATGTAATAGTAACCGGCCTTTTCTACATTAAACTTGTAAGTAACGCGCTGGCCGGCAGTATCAAATGATGAACCGTCAAGAATATTTAAAACATTCTCCTTTGAGAAAAGAGGATAAAGTTTTGAGTTATACTCTCCTGCCGCATGTATGGAAGAATCGTTTCTTTCAAAAAATTCAATCGCATTTATCGTGATAAGTTCAGAGCCGTCTGCAGGCTCGGAACCTTTATACTCGGGAACTGTCTCTTCAGCTGCAAGCGTAAGATTTCCAAGTAAAAAGTTTCCTTCATTTACGGATATCTCAATTGTATGAGTACCGGCTTTAAGCTCTACAAGAAGCGGATCCGAATAATTGTAGCTTGCATCTGTAATATACTTGGAAAGCCATGTTTTGGATTTCTCCGGCATAACTACTATTTCGTTTCCGTACCTGTCAAAATCGCAAACCTTGTCCGAAACCCAAAGAGTTTCAAATTTAAGGTTTCTCATTTCATAGAATGGAAAAGAACCGTCGACCTTTACAGACATTTCTATAGGAAGAATGGATTCATCATAGGAAAGATAATCAAAGCCAAGAAGGTAAAGCCCTGCCTTTTCGACTTCTATTGTAAGGCTCAATTTATCTCCCGCACTTACATCTGCCACCTTTCCTGTGTAGCTGTAATTGTTTCCGGTAAGAAAAGTTTTGTATTCGGGATTAATGATATCGTCCATTTTGTAGACGATATCATTTCCCGTATAATTTTTAGAAGTGTATTTTTTACTTACCGCAGTATAACCGGTTGAAAGCCTGTCTGTTCCGACACCGGAAGCTGCGCTTGTTGAGGTTTCTGCCGCATAAGCGTTTTTTATGCCTATCCCTCCAGGCACCCCACAAATTATTAAAGCTGCAAGTGTAGCTACTGCTGCTGATTTAAGTAACCCCTTCCGTACCATTACGGACCTCCAATACTATTTGTACTCAACCTCAAGATGAAGAACACTGCACTTTGGTATTGTAAAGCTTACCTTACCGTTCTTAACCGAAGCTCCCATAAAGCTTTCTGTTTTTACAACTTCAGGTGCATCAAATGTGTTGTGTGCATGCATCTCGTTAGTAACAATTTCTCCTCTTACGGAAAGTGCCTCACCCTCCTTAAACTCTGTCTCAATTTCGTAGTCTTCCGAAACCGAGAGGTTTGTCAATGTTATATGAAGCTTTCCGTCTTTGCCTGCAGAAACGGATTCATTAAGGTTCGGTACCATGAATTCGTCTTCAAGGCCTATCTTCTTGGTTT
>JAILFQ010000378.1 GCA_024697505.1 Lachnospiraceae bacterium | reverse complement strand
GGTCTTGTTCATCGTAATGATACAAACGATCAGGTAACAATAGATTCCGCAAATGCCACAAAGAAGTACAAGGTAGCGGTTAAGTGCGCAACCATTACGCCTAACGCTGCCAGAGTTACGGAATATGGCTTAAAGGAAATGTACAAGAGCCCAAACGGTACCATACGTGCCATGCTTGACGGAACGGTTTTCCGCGCACCGATCATTGTAAAGGGAATAGAACCTCTGGTCAAAAACTGGAAAAAGCCTATTACCATTGCAAGACACGCTTACGGAGACATTTACAAGAATGTGGAAATTAAGGTTCCGGGTGCCGGCAAGGCAGAACTTGTTTTTACCGGTGAAGATGGAAAGGAATGCAGGGAGACCATCCATGAGTTTAAGGGACCGGGCATAATTCAGGGAGTACATAACCTGGATAAGTCTATTGCAAGCTTTGCAAGAAGCTGCTTTAACTATGCTCTCGATCTTAAGCAGGACCTCTGGTTTGCAACAAAAGACACTATTTCCAAGAAATATGACCACAACTTTAAGGATATTTTTCAGGAAATATATGATAAAGAATATGCAGATAAGTTTAAGGCAGCAGGTATTACCTACTTCTACACCCTCATTGATGATGCGGTTGCACGTGTAATGAGGTCTGAAGGCGGTTATATCTGGGCATGTAAGAACTACGACGGAGATGTTATGAGCGATATGCTTGCAACTGCCTTTGGTTCCCTTGCTCTTATGACCTCCGTTCTTGTTTCCCCGGAAGGTTACTACGAATACGAGGCTGCCCATGGTACCGTTCAGCGCCATTACTACAAGCACTTAAAGGGAGAAGAAACCTCCACAAACTCTGTGGCAACGATCTTTGCCTGGACAGGAGCTTTAAGAAAGCGCGGAGAACTGGACGGAAACAAAGAACTTATGCGTTTTGCGGACCTTCTTGAAAAGGCTTGCATAGAAACCATAGAAAGCGGAAAGATGACAAAAGATCTTGCAATGATAACGACTCTTAAAGATCCTGCCACTTTAAACAGCTTTGATTTTATTGCGGCCATCAGAGAAAAACTTGAAGAAATGTTATAAGTAACAGATACTTGTAAAAATAGGTAACGCAGGCTTTGGTATATCCAACAGCCTGCGTTTTATAATTTATTAATAATTTTCGACTTGACAGGAGCTAATAAATTGTGTACAATCGAATTGTAAACAACAAAGAGAACATATAATTTTTTTTACAGGTTGTAAACCGGCATAAAAAGATACAATTACGGAGGTAATAAAATGAATCTTTACGATTTTACTGTTAAGGACAGAAAAGACAACGACGTGGCTCTTTCAGATTACAATGGAAAGGTTGTACTTGTTGTAAATACAGCAACAGGTTGCGGCTTTACACCACAGTATAAAGAGCTTCAGGCAATTTATGAGGAACTTCAGCCAAAGGGACTTGAGATTTTGGATTTCCCATGCAACCAGTTTGCAAACCAGGCACCCGGCGATGCTGAAGAAATTCATACTTTCTGCACAGGCAGATTTGGAATTACATTCCCTCAGTTTAAGAAGATTGATGTAAACGGAGAAAATGCGATCCCTCTTTACAAGTGGCTTACAACAGAAACAAAATTTGACGGCTTTAACGGCCCTGCAGGTGTTATGTTAAGCCTTGTTGTAAAGAAAACAGACAAGGATTACAAGAAGAACGGAAATATTAAATGGAATTTCACAAAATTTCTTATTGACAGAGAAGGAAATATTGTGGCAAGATTTGAACCGACGGAGTCTGTTGAATCCGTAAAAAAGAAAATTGAGGAATACATTTAAAATGAGTGATAAATATGACGCTTTAAAACTTGACAATCAGCTTTGCTTTCCGCTTTATGCCTGCTCCAAGGAAATTGTGCGCAGATATAAGCCTTTCTTGGACAAGATCGATCTTACTTATACCCAGTACATTACAATGATGGTAATGTGGGAGCATAAAAGCATAAGCGTTAAGGACCTTGGAGAATACCTTTATCTGGACTCCGGTACTCTTACGCCTCTTCTTAAGACACTTGAAAAGAAGGGCTTTGTTACCCGTACAAGATCTAAGGAAGACGAGAGGGTGCTTATTGTTGAAGTTACGAAGGAAGGCATGGATCTTCGCGAAAAGGCACTTGAGGTGCCTGCAAAGATGGGAGCCTGCGTTCGTTTAAGCGCAGAAGAAGCGAAAGCTCTTTACGGGATACTTCACAAAATGCTTAACTCTATGGAAGAGTAGCAATACTTTCATACATGGTCTCAAAAAAATCTTTTAGGCCATTTAAAGGAACAGAGTAGTCTATTATAAAACAATGATCATATTTTTCTTCGTGGTGATGGCAGCAGTCGTTTACCGAAGATACATGGATGCCCTTATTTATAAGGGCATTTTTGTATTTTTCATCATTTATGTCTGCCTTAATTTTTATTATGCAGATAGTACCGGAATCCGGAGAAATGATCTCGGCCTTCTTAAAAAGTGAAGAGGATGCGAAAGCTTCCTTAAAGGCCTGTCTGTATTTTTTGTAGAAATTTCTCATCCGTCTTATATTTCTTTCGTAAAATCCGCCCTCAATAAAGGCTGCAAGAGTACTTTGTTCCGTAACGGAGACTGTTGCGGAATAAAAACCCAATTCCTTTTTATACTTTTCCATAAGGAGATCCGGAAGGACCATATAAGATATTCTTACCGAAGGGAACAGACTTTTTGAGAAGGTATTCATATAAATAACTTTCTCCGGCGCAAGATCTTTAAGCGAAGCAAGGGGATGGGCCGTCGCCCCGATTTCGCTGTCGTAATCGTCTTCAATTATATAAGTGTCCGTGGAGTGGGCCCAGGATATCGCAGCATGTCTTCTTGCCGCAGACATGGTAACTCCCGTAGGGTAATGATGGGTAGGAGAAAGGTGAAGGGCGATCAATCCTTTTTCCGGAAGATTTTTTACAATAAGACCATCTTTATCTACAGGGAAGCTTAAAACCTTTACA
>JAILFQ010000326.1 GCA_024697505.1 Lachnospiraceae bacterium | reverse complement strand
TGGAATCGGATGAGACTTTCCTTAAGCGTGTGCTTCATGCGTTAGACATCGCTAAGAAAGTATATACATTCTCTGATTTAGAAAAGAAGGCAGCACCTCTGTTGTATAAATGCATTCGTCCTTTGTGGTGGTATGCTTCCGATGAACTTAAAGAAGCTGGCACTGATGATGCTAAGATTCAAAAGCACTTAGATGCGATAGAATACGAGCAGACAAGAGACATTGATTTTATAAGTCACATGTAACATTAAGTATACAGTTTTTCTTGCTATAGAAAGCTGAAATAACCATTGGCCATAAATAGCGATTGCTTGTTTTTGGGCAATTTGTGAGATTCGCGGTTTATGGTAAAGACATTTTTGAAGCTTTGAGATATATTTAAGCCATCACAGATTCGGAGGTAATCTAATGGATATGGTAAAAATAGGAGGCTTTCTTGCTGAACTCAGGAAAGAACACAATCTGACTCAGGCTGAATTGGGCGAAAAATTGGGCGTTACCAATAAAACAATATCGCGTTGGGAGACCGGGAACTATATGCCGCCGGTTGATATGCTTGAAGAATTAAGTACAATGTATGGACTGACCATTAATGAACTTCTGAGTGGTAAAAAATTATCTACGGAGGAATACAGGGAGATGGCAGAGTCGAATATCAAAGAAACTTTGAAAAATAGTGCGTTCAGTCTAAAGGAAAAGCAGGAATTTTACAAGAAAAAGTGGTTAAAAGAGCATATTGCGATTATGGTCTTTATAGGCATATGCATAGTGGCGGTTTTTGTTGTCGGAGCAATCCTGAGAAAACCGTTGCTTGGTTATGCGGCAATTTTAATGCTGGTTTTAGCTCATGGATGGAGAAATAACACAATGATGGCTTATGTTGAAAGAAATGCTTTTCTGAATACAGGGACTATCAGTCAAAACAGTGGGCTGAAATGATCAATGCATCTTACTTTTTAAGGGATTACGGTGTTATTTTTCTAACCCGTAATCCCTTGTTATATACCAGGTTCCGCAAGATTCAAGATATTCTTTGGTGTATTTTGCACCCCATCTTATCTTACATGTTACAAAGTCATAATTGGCTTCTGCAACCACCACGTACTCATCTGTTTTTTCAATTATCATTGCTGCGTGGTACCTTCTTTTTTCGGTACCCGGCCTGAACATTATTCTGAAAAGGTCGCCTACCCGGAGCTCATCATAGTTTGTAAAAGCGTAGGCCCCTATTTCTTTTCCGAAGACCTCATCGCTAAGCAGACTTGCAAAACCGCGGCACTGGTCTCCTATACTTCCGTGTACATAGAGTGCGTCAATTACGCTGTCGTGTCTGTTGCAGTGGTATATACCTTCTTTGTGGTTGCATGGCTCATCGCTTACACCTCCGTGGTTCCAATACTTCCCCGAAGGGTATTTCTCTTTAAGCTCCGAAATTTTTGAAAGAATGTATTCCTCGGTAAATGCCGGCTTAGGCTCATCCGTCCAATATTCAAAATAGCCGTTGTAAACCCGGTTTTCAGACCTTTCCGGTAACCCCTCCGGAAGGTCATAATAATGATAGATTGGGTAAAGATCGGATGTCATGGCCTTAACCTGGTCCTCAGTCTGCATAAAGCAGACGTAGTGGCCGCCTCCCGGCACAAAAAAATCAAAATGATACCATTCGCCGTCTATCCTGCACAGGTTCCAGCTGTGGTTATAGGAAGGGTCTGCGGCGCTTACCCGCATATGCTCTATTCCGTACTCTTCTGCCAGCACCGCAAAGACGGCATTTTTTGTAACCTCATCACCACATCTTTTAAGAAGCCCTGTATAGGCGCTTTTTTTCTCATCTTCGTACAGGTTCATCCCGGACTCTATATTTTCAGAAACCCAGTTGTGGATTGAGAGAAGGTCTTTTTTTGTATCTTCTCCCCGGCAGCAGATTTCGCCAAGAATTTCCTTTACCATAAAACTGATACCGGCATCTATGCCATCATCTGTCATTTCTTCCGCGTTTTTAAGAACCAAAGGGGTTGGACTCGGAGTACTTGTAGGTGTTGAAGTCGGTGCACTTGTGGGCGTGGAGGCAGCTGTGTTTGCAGGGCTACCTGTAGGAGTGGCTTCCGGGGTGTCTGTCGGCACACTTGCAGATGTGCCAGCCGGAGTTGCTTCCGCGGCGTTTCCCCCGGAAGCAGCGGTGGTGCCGGCTTTGGCACACCCCGCTAATGATAATATTATTAATAAAGTTATTAAGAGTCGTTTTTTCATGGTTTGATTATAAAACCGCAAAAAATCAAAGTCAATTAGAGATGAGCTACATAAAGCCCGCGAAATTTCCCCTTTTGGGCCATCTTTACAATTGATATAATACAGTAAATGAGTTAAGATTTTTTTGACAAAGAATAATGTGCAAAACAAATATGTTTTGTACCGCAGAATCGGAAAGAGAGGGAAATATGAAGGGTTTACTTAGGGGTTATGGAATGCGCAGCATAGCAGCTGTGGCAGGAATTATTTTTGCAGTGGGATCGTTTACAGCCTGCGAAAGCACGAAAAACGAAGAACGGAAGGCAGCTGAAGGAGTTACTCAGGAAACACCTGCGCCTTCTAAGAATGAAGAAGATACCGGGATGCAGGAAAGACCCGGACAGGAAACACCTGCGCCTGCTAAAGATAAGGAAGATACAGGGGCACCGGAAGAAGATAAAACAGGGCCGGGGTTGAATGATACCGTGGCACCTGTACAAGAGGATAAAAGCGGAACGGTTTTACCTACTGTGAAAAAGATTGAAAAAACCATAGATTTTTCACACGCGGACGGATTCTATACAGAAGAATTCGACCTGGAACTTAGTATAAATAATGCCCTAAGCAAGGGAAAAAACGGGAAGATATTCTACACCCTTGACGGCAGCGACCCGGCTTTATCGGATACTGCCATAGAGTACAAAAAGGCTCTTCATATAAGCACAGTGCCGGGAATCGGACTTTCGGTGTCTCAGGTGGATCCTGTATTGTTTTCCGGAAACTACAGTAAAGTAGCGTCGGACGGGTATCATTTTGAAAGTACTGTTAAAGCACCGGAAGAAAGCGCGGTAGACAGATGTACGGTAATAAGAGCCGCGGTTAAATATGAGGACGGAAGCTTTGGAGAAGAATCCGGCGGTGTTTACTTTGTAGGAAGTCCGGAGGACCATATTCCGGGAATCTCCGAAAGTTGTGCGGCAGCAGGCAGCCCTCTTGCGGTTATAAACATTTCCATGGACTACAAGGACCTTTTTGACAGTGAGAAGGGCATATACGTTAAGGGTGATGTGTTTAACGAGGCCCTTAAGGACTACATTAAGCAAAACGGTAAAATAAGAGATGCCGAGGTCGCAAGGTCTTTGGATGCCAATTATAAGCAGCACGGAAAAGAGTGGGAAAGAACGGCCTCCCTTACAATGCTTGAAGTAAACGAAGAAGGGGCTGCTACGGTCTTATCTCAGGTTTGCGGAATAAGAGTGCAGGGAAACTACTCCCGCTCAGACCTGCAAAAAGGCTTTAGACTGTATGCAAGAAGTGATTACGGAAGTAAGAATTTTAAGTATCCTGTTTTTGGAGAAGACTATAAAAACGAAGCCGGAAAAAAGATGGACAAGTTTAACACACTTGTGTTAAGAGCCGGCGGAAACTGCGCATTTACATCCAAGTTTAACGATGTTTACTGGCAGTCTCTTCTTACGGACTTTAACTGCGAAACCCAGAAAAACAGGCCGTGTGTGGTATATGTAAACGGAGAATACTGGGGGCTTTACGTTCTGCAGGAAGATTACACAAACGATTATTTTGAGGACAAATACGGAGTGGATAAAAGCAGCGTTGTAGTATACAAAGGTGACGCTGAAACATATGCCTGCGGCTACAAGTTGGACGAAGGGAAACTGCCTGCGGGAGAGACGGAAGATTATTATTTCAGAGAACTTTTTGACTTCTTTAAAACTCATAAGGATTTAAGCTCCGACGAAGATTATGCGGCATTTTGCAGGATTGTTGATGAAACTTCCGTTATGGACTACTTTGCTGCGGAAATCTGGATAAACAATAAGTGGGACTGGCCGGGTAAAAACTGGTCCATGTGGAAGGCAAAACCTGCGGGAGACTATGACGGACGCTGGCGCTTTATGTTCTACGACATGGAATTTGGCGGTGTAAGCGGCGGCTCCGACGCAAGAACAAACACCGTAAAGGAAGACAATTACAAGCCGGAAGGCTTATTAGACCGTAATACCGATAATCCTGCAGTGCTCTGCTTTGCATGGCTTATGACAAACAAGGGCTTTAAAGACCGTTTCTGCGAAAGACTTACAGGTCTTTCCGAAGGCAATTTTGAAATGAATGCGGCCCTTGCAAGGCTCGACGAATATGAAGGAAGATATTCTCCATTGTACGACGCCTTCTTTTTAAGATATCCGGGCAGCGGTACAACATATAACGCTGTAAAAGGCGGCTATGCATCCATAAAATGCATAAGAGATTTCTTAAAGAGCCGTAAAGATAACATAAGCAGGATGGTGGATTACATAAATAAGTTACGATAGTATGAAAATGAGGCGCGGGTAT